>JASMHR010000025.1 GCA_030750665.1 Candidatus Poseidoniaceae archaeon | reverse complement strand
GGTAAATCTCCAATAGGGTTGCTCAAGGTGCTGCTACTGCCCGCAGATAACATCCAACGAATCTGGGCAGTTGAAAGACCACCCATGGAAGTCAAACATGCATCTACCTCACCTCCTTGTTTCACCGCGAAAACAGCAGGATATCTTCCCACTGGCAACTCTATGGCAGTATCAGAAGATACCAGACAATCGACCAATCCAGTGGTGCTGTGATTGGCCTGTGGAGTGACATATGCTCTTGATGCGCCATCCACTCCAGCATGGATGTTTCCTTGACCCATGCATGCTTCCATGGTTCCTAAAGACTGAGTGCTGTTCGTGGTTCCAAGCAACTTCCCCCCGTTCGGTTGCCATGCCTGTCTCCAAGCATCCTCAAGCAGATACGGAAGATCGCCTCCGGTCACTTGCATGAAGCCTTCTGGGAGAAGATGGACTGTGATTCTACCACGGCGTTGCGCGAATGCAATCGCGGTGTTGTCAGGTGACCAGTCGACTGCTCTGAGTCCACGATTGGAGCTGCGGCTACCAAATGAGCCGAAACTATTGGTCTGGGTCCAGTTGCTGATTTGATAGACACGGGTAGTTGAACTTCCCCCTCTGGCAGTAATGAAAAATGCACCCGTAGGGTCGAAAGAAATTCCATATACATCAGAACCAACGTCAATTCGGGTCTCCCATGACTTATTACTCACATTGTAGACATGGATGTCATTATCATTACCTCCAGATACTAACCCACGGCCATCTGGACTGACTTTGAGTGCAAGAGCGTAAGAATCAGTATGATTAGCGAACCCCATGTATTGAGTCCCATTATTCACCCAGTATACCTTCATCTCTGCACCTCCTGAGATTCCAGCGACAAGACGACCGTCGGGACTCAGGTCAAGGGCCCAGACATTTCCATCCTGAAATGTGTAATTCATATCCATTGTCCAATTATCCTGAACTGAGAATCTGCGAATCTGATCCTCACCGCCAGTGTAGAGATACGAACCATTTGCAGACCAAACAAGACTTGGGACATCTCCAATATGGTAATGGCTGAGATTTCTCAACACAGTAGCGGTTTTAGCCACCCAGTCCATCTCAAGAACCAACATCCATCCTCGCGACTGATTCCAGTTGTCCTCCTCATAACCACCAACCGCCAGATATGATCCATTTGGAGAGAATCTCAGGGCTCTGACATTCTCTGATATTGTGACCAAGGTAGAAATATGCCCGCCGACCCAATAGAGATTCACATCATGGCCTCCACCACCAACAATGTGAACGCCATCAGGAGACCATGCAACCGCTCGAGAATCGCCACCAGAATGGTACAGGGCTCTCTCTGAAGACTCCCAATTCGCGACCTGTGAACCAATGAAATTCGGATTACCATCACCATCAAAATCGGGGCACCCAGAGTAATCTATGGTGCTGTTTCCAGCAGCGAATTCACAATCATCAAGTGCATCATCAACACCATCTCCATCTCCATCCAAGGCAGAAGTTACAGGGATGACTGGGAGAGTCATCAGCAGCAGAAAAACCAGAAGTAAGGAACAAAAACTGCGAGATTTGTTCTCAACCGCCCCTTGAACCATATATCTGCGGTGCTCCCTCACACCTTAGGTGTGATGGATAGATGCTTATGAGATAATACTCAGAATTCCAACTCTTCCAACATCGTATCAAATCCCTTCTCCTGTTCGGAAATCAATTCTGTGGCTGCTGCGGAAATAACGGCTGTCTGGTCAGGAGTTGGGGATGAGGTGGTTGCTGAACGACGAATGGTTTGTGGTTCAGAGTCCATCTGAGAAACAGGTTCATCAATGAATAATTCCGGGTCCATTGGTACGGAAATTATCTCGTCTTCTTCACGTCGCCGGAAAATGAGAGCAAGAATTGCTACTAGAATCAGGGCGCCAATTCCAACATTGACTGGACCACCTGCAGCCTCAAGCACATCGAACAACCCTCGCTCAGGCTCAACCAACTTTACTTCAATACTGACATTTGTTCGGTGTCCGGCACTATCCCTCACTGTCAATGTAGCATTCCAGACGCCCTCAAGTTCGCCTTGCATACGTATTTGAGAATGCAACTCTAAGTCGACATATGATTCAATCACTTGGCCGTCGTGTGTTACCTCGAAACTCCAATCACTAATTCCATCTTCACTTTGGATATCGTGCCGCAGATAAAGTTCTTTGATATCGCCGAGCCACTCAAGAGTGACAACTGGTGGCGAAGTGTCGATGATGGTCTCGACAGTTTGAACGACACTGTTTTCCGCTGAATCCGATGCTGTGCACTGTATCTCAAGTTGTCGCGAATCCAGATTCATCTCTCTCCAATCTAACCACGGAGTCAATCCTAATTGGAAAAGCCCACCTTCATCCGACGTCGTTTGAGACCACACTCCGGTCTCAGGAACATCGCACCTCACATTGACTCCAGCATCCGTGTATCCTTCAACCAACACCATTGGATGTCCAGCAGGAATCTCTCCAGCGACGAATGCAATCCTCTCGTTCGGTGATGTGATATTCAAAGTGGGAAATACTGAGTCGCGGTAAACAGTCAATTCCCACAGGGCTTGCTGCCCCATTCCTTGAGCCTGAAGAACAAATAGGTTCTCACCCGGAGAGAGAGTTAGGGTGATATTGACTACCCCTCCAAGCCCAGTTCCGTGCTCATCGATATTATCTCCAGCAAGATCCCATGTCTGTCCCGGGCCAAGATATAGTTCAGCAGTGACATTGGAAGTATTGACCCATTTTCCCTCCCATGGTGCGTGAAGTGTGGGTGAATATACCTCAGTTGGTAAAGTTGCATCAAGACATTTGATTATAGCATTCCGGCCATCATCTGTTGCCCTCAAGCAGAATGTGTGCTCTCCCAGTTCTGAAAGTTCGAATACCCATGAATTTCTGCCCGCTTGGCCGCGTGGCAAGGTGGACCAAGCATCTTCATCGAGACGAAGTTCCATACTGGCATTCTCCGAAAGACTCCATGCGAGAGGGACAACTCGATGGGTTAGAGAAGCATTGATTTCCGGTTCAAGCCATTGCATAGCCGGATAGATGCTGTCAACTGTGAAGGTCATTTCTGAATCAGCCCAATTTCCTGCTTCATCTCTGGCCATCATGGATATTGTGAACTCACCCTCTTCAGTATCGATGGAATATTGATTCCACGCCATGTTTTCTGGATTTGTGACTGCTTCTCCAGATATCCAAACCTCAACACCAGGCTCCACCTTATACTCAAACATCAATGAGGAGGTGTTGATGATAGAGTGTTCAAGATCACTACGCATCTCCAATACAGGAGACATTGTATCCCTGATAATGACGATACTCGATTGACCATGATTCTGAGCCCTGTCGCTTGCATTGATGAATATCAGATTGGCTCCTTCATCAAGTAGATCAACAGTCAAGTTGTACCAATTCAATTCAGTTGTTGGCCATGAAAGGTTCAACTCCGAATACAATGAATTTTCAGCCATGCTGACCTGGGCCTGTACTCCCGCTACCTCGATGTTGAGATTTGGCTCGCCAAGAATGCTTAGATTCCAGAACGTCTGATTGGATAGGGTCGTTGGATCTCCCAAACCTTGAGCTTGAAACCAAGGCTCTACCGAATCATGAGTAACGAATAACTCACTTGAGGAATGGAAACCTGAGAAATCTGTGACATTCAAAATGAAATGATGAGTTTTATCATCCTCTGGAAGAGTGAAATTCAACCAGGCTTCACTCAAGACTACATCATTTGTCACATTTAGGAACTGGGTGCTGAGATTCATCATGTTGCCTTCGATATCCAAGCCGGAGACGTTCAGTGAATGGTTTGACAGATTCATTATGGGGAAGGTATTCAGATCGATTTCTGAAAGATTGAATCCTCCGCCGATATCCCAAATTCTAGCGCTAATAGGTTCGGCCCCATTGTGGAAACTATCATTCATCGGCATGGTGAAAACCACATTTGCTGGAATCTCTAAAAGACGATACTCATATCCAATCTCAATCGCCCCACCGCTCTCCATTTGCAAAGAAATATATCCGTTCCATATTCCTTCTGCCTGCGGTCGTGTGACTGAATAGTTGACCTGCCATGCTCTCGCTGGGATAATCCCTCCCAATGCAGTTGCACCAGTGGGCCATCTCGACAATATCTCAGTTGAATTGAGTTCGACATAATCATCAACCACGAGATTGTAGCCCCCAATCATCTTGACACTTAGCCAAAATGTAGTATTGTTGGACGGCACATCATATCCGTGAACAACAATCCACCACAGACCATCTGCTGGATCATCGGTCTCGCACAACTCGTTGCTATCTCCATTTCCTGAACTCTCCATCTTCTCGCTCGACCAATCGATTTGACCATTGCTATTCTTATCTCTATACAGATATAGATCTAGATCATCTCCCGGATTGTTGGTATCGATTTGAACACGAAGATATTCAATATCTGTCAGGCTGATATTGCGGATGTATGATGAAGTAGAAAGGCTACCCGGGGTATCCTGAGAAACGCTTTCATTGGCCCAATTCAGTGGCTCAGTCCATCCATACCCACTAACATCATCGATCTCAACATCCGCAGTAGAAGCAATGATGACGCTGTCATTGAAATTTCCCAAAGACCAATTGACCACTGTGGCTGAAAGGTTGCCCTGTAGGGCATTTGCATAACCGATGGTGACATTGAGAGGATTATCATTGGTGAGTACGCCATGCATGGTGCTGTGCAACAATAGAATCTTGTATCCCGGAGTTGCTTCTGCGCTCAACAACTCTCTATCTCCTCCAGTGTTGGTTTGTCTACGCCAGATGCCTGAGCCAGCATGCTCGATTGAAGAGCCAGTCTCAATATGCATACCGTGATTCCCGTATGCGTCTGGATCGTCGGTAGAGAATGGGTGCGATATCTCTGACAGCCAGAATGCATCGATATCGGTATGTCCATTATCAGGCCAGTCAACATCGATGATGATCGAGCCATCGGTCATATTTACCGGCCAATCAACTGCAAAGGCCTTCCAGTCTCCTGATTCTGCGCGCCATCCCCATCTTTGTGCACCTTGAATCCAAGTTTCTCGGTAAAGAGTCTGGTTCGAAAGATTACCATCGATTGTTGGTGGAATCCATCTTGTAGGACCCTCGCCTGCAACAGTTGTCACAATTGGCAGTAGCCAGTCCCGACCTCTACCATCATCTACACGAATGCCAGATTGCTTGAGCCCTGGCACAGCATCGATTGGGACACTGACCGAAACTGAAAGATTACGACTGGAAGAGGGTGGTATCCACATGGATGATGTCGTTGAAAGCCATGAATCTACACTTGGTGAAAATCCAGTAATATCTATAGAGACAGGAACTGGGTCGACATGCCCCGTTCTGGTCTCATCTCGGGATATGGCAAGAAGTATTCCGTCGCAATCCTCCTCCCATGGGTCTGAAATCTTGACTTCAGCTTGAGGCCCAGAATAGGTGAATGAAGTCATCAACGAAACTTCTGATGCAGACCATTCTCCATCTTGGACGAATGAATCATTATTGCTATCATTCCAATACATCCCGTCGCCATCACTATCATTCCAACGATACATGTAGAGGAATACACGGTTCTCATATTCCCTGTTCTGATCACCATCGAATGCTAAAGGATGCAAGGAAGATCTGGCTCTGACCAGCGTTGAATCATTGGCAATGCGTGTATTGTTACTATCATTGTGGATCAGAATTGGAATCACAAGATCGGGGCGACTGGATTGATGTCCATCCCAACCCATACTGCTGTTCGACAACCAAGAGAATTCCTCATGAGATGTGGCATTCCAAGACTCCGCACTGAAATTCAGGCGTTGTAGACTTGTTGTAGGATTATGGAAAGTAAGGTTGTGCACACTCGTCTGGCCAGACACCATCCAATTGGAATTAGCAACTCGATGAGCCCCGTCGTTCTCACCGGGCATCAGTGCTGCAGGTTCAGCCCACCAGGTGTCATTTTGACTCTGGATGGTTCTTACTGCTCTGGCAACATCAAACCAACCGCCACCCTGTACTAATGGGTCCTGTGCAAGGTCTCTAGCAGTAGACATCACCAGATCTCGAATCTTCTGTGAATCAGGATAGAATCCATATTCATCGTGATAGGCCTCGAACACCAATGCCATCAATCCGGCTGCCAAAGGTGTGGCCAATGAAGTGCCGCCCCAGGTTGTTGTTGCCGAATTCGCATTCGTCTTCTCATTCAATGTGGTATCGCCGGTGGCCGACCAACCGATGGCAACAATATCAGGGTCCATCCTTCCTTGCGAATTCGGACCTCGGTTGGTCCACATCGCCATGTCTCCCCAAGTATCGCCAATGGGCTGCCCGGTCTTGGATGAAGCCGCACCCACAGACATGATTCCAGCAGCCCCGCCAGGGGAAGCAACGGTTCCATAACCATGGCCACCGTTACCCAATGCAACCATGTATGTGGTATTCCTTGAGTGAACTCTAGTCAGCCAATCCAGATATAGAGAGGAAAAATCAGAGCCTGCATCAATAGTACTGGAATAACCGAAAGAGAAAGAACCGATCTGTGCCTCATCTCCACTGTCAATAATTCCATCTGGGCCTTCAGCAACAAATCTCCAAGCATCATATGTCGAGCCACCATTGTAGTAATTGGCGACTGCGATGATGCTCGCATTTGGAGCCATTCCCTGCACCTTTCCATTGCTGACCACAGCCTGAGCCGCTACCGCACTGGCACAGAGTGTTCCATGATTTCCAGCCGGCCCACTACCTTCGTTGACCATGAATGCAACCAAGTCTCCATTTGCTGGAATTCGGTCTGAATATCCCTTACGCGCAGCCAAGGTCGGAGCATATTGCAATGAAGCGTTTCCATCGGCTATGAAATAAATCATCCCTGCACTGCGGTCCCATAATCCATCATCATCCAGATCAAGTCCAGCAGTCTCATTTCCCCTGGACATAGGAATCTCATCACTGAATGAATCATCTCCATCCAAATCGACATAGACTGTATCATAGACATGAGGAATGTTTCTGTCAACCAGCAGAACTGGAACATCGCCTCCAACACGAGACTGTAAGTTTCCATCGGGATGCTCCCCTGTCCTATAATCACCAGATTGACTGAATACTCCGGATACGTCGTATCCAGATGCGTCGAGGATTGAGTCATTATCAGAATCATTGTCAACGGTGGAAGTGTCTGCAAACCACGAGTTCTGCTCCGTAGGATACGTCTTGCCATCGACAAGCCAATCATTCAGTGAACGTGGGTCATGGGCGATAGGCCAACCATTCCACGGACTACTAGGGTCATTCACCCTTGCTTGTGTACCATTCAAATCCGGATGTGCGAAATCAACCCCGCTGTCAACAATGGCAACTTTCACACCATCTCCTGTAATATTGTACGACCATGCTTCGCTTGAACCATGAATCTCATTTGCCTTGACAGTGTCTGGAAGAGGCTCTTCTCCAGATGCCTCGAATTCGTACGGGTCTGCATCCGGCAAAGGTTCGGTAATTGCTCTGACTCCATGCACCATCGCCAACTTTCCAATCATCGAGGCAGGCAGTGAAATACTTCGATGATGGACAGTCCCCTGTAGGGACTCAGGATTTGTTCTAATCAGGGTACCATTGCCAGTGGATTGTTTTGTCAATAACCCATTTTGCGATTGCCATTCATGCAGCATCGACAGGTCTTCGGTGAGGACAATGGCCTTGATTTCAGCATCCCCAAATGAATTCCACCACTGGAGTGGGGGATGGATGAACGGCTCGGTAAAAGATTCTGGTTGGAGCGGGGCTTGGATGGCCTCGACATGTTCTCTGGATTTCTCCGAGTAATCAAAGGAAGGCAAGGCTGGGAGCATCATTAGAGTCAGGAGTAAGGCGACAATACTCCTGTGCATGAGTGTACGAGGTAGTTGATGTTCTTCATGCTGTGGGGCAAGGGTTTGTCCGATAATTCAAGAACCACTCGTTACTCGGACAGCCGAAAGCCCCGTAGTGTAGTGGTCCATCATCTCAGGTTTTGGTCCTGGGGACCCTGGTTCAAATCCGGGCGGGGCTACCAGAATTGGTGATTGATTTCCCGTGTTAACAGGGCGCTGCAATCTTCAAAATCAGGGAATATCGGAATAATCATTGATTTCAGAAGGATTGTCGCTGAGATATTCCACAAATTCCCATTCATTCCCGTCGTGATCGAAGAAGTAGCAACGCTTGCGAAATGGATGTTCTAGAACATGAGCGCCCTCTTTGTAGCCAGCATCGACCATCCTTTCCATCAATGTGGAAACATTCTCCACGACTATTCCATAATGATTCAATCCAGGATGAAAATAGGTCTGATGAGGAGACTCATCGGGGCCGCCTCTTTCCTCGATGGCAATATAACTCTCCTGACTGCCCATATGTAGCCATCTACAATTCTTCTCGCTATGCTCTGGACCATTGCGGACTTTCCATTCGGGCACTGCTGTCTGCAGAAAAATCACCAGTTCATCAATACTGGTAGTTGTGATATTCACATGCTCAAGATATGGTTTCATTCGCTCAACTCCGCTAATTCCCGATGTAAGTCATCATCCAGTGACTCAAGTGCTGAATCAATGAATTCCTCGAGACCGCCGTAACGTTGTGCCTGTAGTGCCATGTCAAGTTTGTCCATGGCCCTGACAAATCTCGCCTCTTTGCTATTGCCTGCCTCACACTCGTCCCAAAGGGCCTTCAATTCATCGCGATGGCACATTACCTCAAGCAGGTCATTCATCGCCTCGTCTTCCATTCGGTGTTTTTCCTCTTTGGAAACAGAATCATGTGGCGTGATATCCCCTACTCTGACCTCTGCTAGATCATGAATAGTTGCCATCTCCAATACTCGGCCTCGATTCAGGTTCGGTGGACATAATACCAACGAAAGCCACGCAACACCCCATGAATGGGAAGCAACACTCTCAGGATTATCAACTCCCGCCCTAATCCATCCACTTCTCGGCAATTCCTTCAGTTTCAACGCCTCGAGAAGGATGGGCTTGAGCTCACTCATATTATTTCGATGAGTGCCTCGTGTTTCATCCCATCGCCCTTCATCATCCTTTCCCAAGCACATTTGGAATCTGGGGAAGTGTTGAAAGAGAGAAGGGGAATCAGTATGCATGGTAGAGCATCTTCCGCCCATCAAAGGGCCCTCTGCTGCAGACAAGGTAAAGGATGCAACTCGTAAGATGATGGATTCAACCAGATCTAGTCTCACTTCCTTGAAATCATCAATATCTGATCGCTTCGCCAAGAACGAGGAACAATTGGATGACCCTCAGGGAGAAATACCAGTGGTTCACGCTACAGATGATTCACTAAAATCAGAGATTCCCACTGAAGAGCAAGAAGAAGAAGAAAAGCAAGAAGAAGAACTGGATATTTCGAAGGATTCACCTATAGATGAGATACAGGAACTCAAGGTGTTACTATCAGATGCAGTTGATGTTATGCAGTATCAGAGCGAGCGAATCAAGGAATTACAAAGCAGCGTTGATAATATGGAATTGACATCTATTGATGCTATTGACAATACAAGTAAGGAGGTGCACCATGATCGCCCAGATACTCTAGGAAAGGACCTGAACATGACTTTGAATGAAGGTTTGACATTGATGGGAATCTCACTGTTGTGGCTGGTGGCACTTATTGGCGCAGACCAATTTGTGACACTCAAGGGGTGGATGCTAGGTGAAGTTTGGCCAGCAGATCTGTTGACCTGGTCTCTAGGTGCAGGATTATGGTCATTCCACATTCTTCATCGCCTTCATCAAGCCAAGACACTGCTCTCGATGCCGATGGGAATGCGTATTCAGACATCTATTGGAGTTGCACTTGCAGCAGGCACGGCACTCATGTTGACGGCAGAGGAATTCGGAACAGTGACAAATATCTGGGCCTACGGTTCAGTATTTGCTTTTCTGGTTCTTCTGATTTCTGGATTTGGCGGAGCATTCTCACGCGCGTTCTCACGTCGATTCGGCAAGAAAGATGATGCTGAGGATGATGATTCAACAGATGATTCCAAATCTACTGAATCCTAACGCAGAATTGCATCGGGGTCCCTTGCAAGATCTTTGGTGATGTTTTTCTGATGTGATTCAAGAGTCCCCCCTCCAATCTCGAGTAGTTTAGCATCTCTCCACAATCTCTCAACCACGTATTCTCCTACGTAGCCATAGCCACCCATCACCTGCATGGCACGATCTGCGATATTCTTAGCAGCAGTGGTAGCAAATAATTTGATTCCGTCGCTGTCAAGCCTATGCCCTCCAGAGTCAAGTGTCATCTTCCTCGCTGTATCATAGATGTAGGCCCTCATGGCACGGTATTCCGCCCATGATTCGCCAATGTGTCGCTGAATTTGACCAAAATCTCTGATGGCCTTGCCAAATGCTTGTCTTTCATCCGCATATCGATTCATTGCTTGCAATGAACGGCGAGAAATGCCAACAGCCATAGCTGCAAGTGCAAGACGCTCAATTTCGAGATTACGCATCATGTGCATCAATGCACTGCCTTCTTCACCAACCATGTTGGCTGCAGGAATTATACAATCATCGAAAACCAATTCTGCAGTGTTTGAGGCTCTCATGCCAGTCTTGTCCATGATTTTCTGACCAACAGAATAGCCAGTGGCACCCTTCTCCACAATGAATGTTGAAATGCTGTTTCGGCCTCTGTCATCAACTCCGGTCTTGGCATATATCCAAACGATATCTGCAGGAGTCCCCTCATCGTCTATGCAACCATTGGTAATCCACATCTTTCTGCCGTTGATTTTCCAACTTCCATCCTTCTGCTCTTCAGCGGTGGTACTCATACTCAATGCATCGGTGCCGACATCTGGCTCCGACATGGCCATACAACCAATATCCTGCCCACTACAGACTCCAGGCAGAAATCTAGCCTTCTGCTCATCGCTGCCATTCACTGCCAGATTATTGACGAACAACATACTGTGTGCAAGATATGCCAATGAGAAACCGGGGTCGCTGGTCGATAGTTCCTCATGCACTATCACTGCTGCAGTAGCATCCATTCCCGCTCCGCCAAATTCTTCGGGTGCTGTCAATCCGAGAAGACCAAGTTCACCAAGTTGCTTGAACAAGTCCAAATTGAACCTCTCCAATCGGTCATATTCGAGTGCTTGGGGTTCGACATATTCCTCTACGAAATTTCGAACCATCTCGCGAACCATGAGGTGCTCATCACTAGGATTGAACATATCTGAAGTCAGCATCCCACCGTCCTGAACGGGGTGCCCACTTTGGCCGGTGTCAAGAAGTTTCGTTTCCTGTGAAATCAGGTCAAACGTACTTTCCGAGACCTCAATTTCGCATCTGACTCATCAGAAACTCGCACATACGAATCGTTCATCGAGGCTCTTTCTGCCAATCCACCGACGCTGACATCTGATCTCACAACCTTGCGGATCCGTCGCATCTTGCGAGCCGGTTCGGTCCTCTGTGGAGAAGCATCAAAGGCTATCATGACCTTCTTTGCAGGAGGTTGTTGAGGTCCCTCATTCATTGTTGCGATGACACCTGCTGCGGCTTGTGCGTGATCTGCTTTCTTGCGTTGAGGATTCATTCTCCTACGATGTTCATCTCTTGCAGTTATTCCTTGTTTGTGTATCTCCGTTTCCATCATCTCCATCAATACACACTTCATGGAGAATTCTTGCTTTCGCTTATGTGAGCGCATCCCAATCGAATTCAGGGTCACTGTCGGTGGTATAATGATTGGGTCCAAATCAAAGGTGATTCGGGCTGTTTCTACAGTGATTTTTTCGAGCCACATATTCTAATCAGCAATCCACGGCGAAGGGGGTAGGGCGTGATCGCCACCATGAGAATGCAGTTCCATATCTTGGCTGCAACGTTGTAGGGCACTCAGTCATCTCCAACAAAACGAAAGAACAAATCTTGATGCAATGTGATTCGTTCTTGAAGAATTAGCAAAGATGTCCTGAACAATTACTCACAATGATATTTTAGGGCCTCAATAGTGTGTTTGTTACATAGATGCTCGCGCCGGGATTTGAACCCGGGTCGAAGGCTCGAGAGGCCTTCATGATGGGCCGCTACACCACGCGAGCGGTTTGCTGTCCGGCCGACCCTGCCTCACTCTTTAAGACAAACGATAAGGTCAATCTGACTTCACTTTCAACCACATATTGAAAGTGAAAACGCCGTACTGAGGGAGTTCTACATATTCACCTCCAACCTACTCTCTCTTATTCCCATTCATATGGATATGCAACTGATAACAATCCATGAGAACCGGAACCGACCAACTATCAGGGTTGAACTTCAGCGATTTGAAGTCATCAACAATGAACGAACAAGAATTGCCCGCATGGGGCGATGTAAATGTCCTACTTGCAACAGCAGATGGAAGGGTGCCAGAGACGGTCAAATCGATGCAATGGCGAATTGCATCATGGCCATTGACTTCTGTGGAAGAGCCCAAGAAGACTTGGAAACATCTGATTGAACGCCTCCGAAGAGGTGGTCTAGCATGAGTAAGACCAAACGCTTGCGCGGCGCCGTGTATGAATTCCTCCATGAAAAGGGTGAGGCAAACACCTCAGAGATTTTTGAACACGTCAATAATCGCTTTCGCTGGGGAGCGACCATGAATCAATTAGGGAATGTTCTCGCCAGAGATTCACGTTTCATGAAATCTGGCTTTGACAAGGGTCAAGTCCCAGGCGGATTTCGCATCAGGGTCTGTATATGGTCGCTGTCAGAAGGCGCTGCTGCTTGAGGGACATCCTCAAATCTCTACCCATGTTCGCTGCCGGTGTTGAGTTCGCGACCGGCATGGATGGAACTGGCTAGGCCAGGAAATGTGCTGATTGGTGGAATGACTTGCGCCCTTGGCGGGTACATCGTTGGAATCTCGGAACCAGCGTACATTTCCCTTTCAGCCACAATCATCAGTGTCATGTCATTCATGGCTGCTGGAAATGTAGTCAACGACATAGTTGACCGAAATATAGATTCAGGAGCTCATCCATACAGGCCGATTCCTTCAGGCAGGATTAGTATTGAGAAAGCCAAGATATTGGCTGCAGGTTGCTGGGCGATTTCGGTGCTGTGTATGGTAGTCAGCACAGTACTAATCAGAGAGGAGAACCCCACATGGTGGGGAGTTCCTTTGATCTGGAGCCTTGCTGCTGTTCTGATGGCCACATATGATCTAGGTCCACAAATCAAAGGAAGGGGAATATCTGGAAATATCTCCATATCACTACTGGTTGGTGCGGTGATCATTTTCGGTGCAGCAGCGGTTGGAGGAATCGGTGAGATTCTAGTATGGCTAGTCGCTGCTACTGCTTTCTTCGTCAATCTCGGGCGTGAAATTGTCAAGGACTGTGAGGACATGCAATCCGACGAAGGGAGAAACACATTCCCGATGAAGGTAGGGGTTGAAAACGCTAGAATGACTGCCTATGTACTGGCCTTGGCTGGCCTGATATGTGCCGCACTTCCCTATTACTTGTCTATCCTGCCGCTTCAATGGTTGTTGCTTCAGACCCCTGCCTTATTGTTGGTCATTACAACGAACAAAGCACTTGTATCTGGAGAAGATGAAAAGGCACAGAAAGCCTTGAGAAAGGGCCTGCTGATGGGCCTACTGGGATTTGCAGCCAGCGTTGCCTTGACTTAGATTTCCAGGAATTCAGCCCAGGTCTCCCACGCACCCATATCACACAAGTAAGTCAGGAGTGACATTTGCGCCCACATGCGATTTTCCGCCTGTTCAAAGACGATGGATTGTTTATGATCCATCACCTCATCAGACACCTCATCACCTCGATGCGCTGGCAAGCAGTGCATGAAAGACCAATTATCATCGGCTGATTCCAGAAGTTCCATGTTCACCTGAAAACCATCGAAGGCCGTCATCTTGTCCACTTGGTCCTCCTCGCCCATTGAGACAAATACATCCGTGTAAATTATGGTGGCCCCAGAAACAGCATCTTCAGGGTCATGTGTCTGCCTCAATTCAGCCCCGCTGGCTTCAGCAATTTCCATGGCCTTTGCAACAACATCCTCATCCGGCTCAAATCCTTCAGGCACGGCCCATGTGCAATCAACCCCTAAAATCGAGCATCCGAGCATGAGGTCATGGAGAACATTGTTTCCATCTCCAACCCAAGCAACTCTTGTCTTTTTGAATTCAGGGTCCTTCTCCATCATTGTCATGAAGTCGGCTGCTGCCTGACAGGGGTGGTGTTTATCCGAAAGCGCATTGATTACTGGAACCTCCGAATGCTCTGCTAATTCCTCCACATCAGAGTGTGCGAAGCAGCGATAGGTAAGGGCGTCAAGATACCTGCTCAATACCTGCGCAGTATCAGCTATGGTCTCCGATTTCCCAAGTTGAATATCTCCCTTGAGCAAGGTCAGAGGTTGGCCTCCCAATTTGTGGATTCCAGTTTCGAATGAAACTCTAGTTCTAGTACTTGGCTTCTCATATATTGAGCCGATACTCATTCCATCAAGTGGCTTGAAATCTTCCGAGAATTCCGTATCCTGTTTCAAGGCTATAGCCCAACGAAGGATTACAGCAAAATCATCAGCAACATCATCTATCGACAATAGGTGGTCAACCATGGGTTGCCGCAGGCCGCTCTGATGAAGAACATTCTCACTCGATAGTATCCCGCTCATGCTCGATATCTGAAGCGAACCCATCCCTTGAATCGCCCATTCCACCAAACAATGCCTCAGCAAATGAAAGGATGTCAGCAAGCCCTTCTTCCAGTTCACTGGACAATGGTGTTAGGCCAGGGTTCTGTGCGAAATTCTGTAACAATCTCAACTGATTGATGGCAAACTCAGTGCGCTGACCGCCAGCCTCATCATACAAGGCCATTTCAAGAATTTCTAGGCGCTCGCCCCATTCCATTATCTTCTCCAATTCCCCCTCATCCAGAAGGTCGCACTTGGAAAGGAAGTTCTTGGTAGGCAGACCTAGCCGGAATTCAACAATACTGGATAACAGCATCTGAGAGACGAAACCACTCGGGGAACGAGACAGCATAGGGTCGAACAGGTAAATCACTGCGGCTTGATCATTTCCCAGCACCTCAATCATATGGATAGAAGCTTCTCTGAATGCAAACAATTCTACCTGGCCAGGGGTATCAATTATCATGACATCACCGGTCAATCCCTCAAGTTCCTCTGCAATATCATGGGCCTGAGCGGCAACAAGATCTGCAGCTAGAATCTGTGCCCCATTCGGACCTAGATCATATTCATCCATCACCTCACTAAGACTTACTAAATCCCTGACATCGAATTCTGGGTCATGATGTACTCTTTCTGCCCCAGGATCAAGATTGATGGTCAAGGTATCGACCTCTAAAAATCGCGCCCATCTCTGTAATGCAGTGGTCAGAGAACTCTTTCCCGCACCTGCGGTTCCAACAACAAACAACACTGGTGGTGAAGTACTATCCTGTACAGCCATGATACCGGCCGTGGGCTCGCCTGTCTTCAACCCTCGCACTGACCATATAGAGGACATCATAATGTCGATATTCAGGCCGAATGGTCTACCCACAGGTTGGCAATCGTTATACGGCGGTCGACGATGGGCGGGATACCCGCAACGTATTGCGATAGAGTTGAATGAAATGAGCGACGATATGCCACCTCCACCACCCGGACTGCCACCTGCCCCCCCTGGTATGGAAATGCCTCCCGCCCCTCCGGGAATTGATGCGCCTCCTGCACCACCAGGAATGGACCTACCACCACCACCGCCAATGGATGCGCCTCCTGAGATGGATGCACCCCCTGCACCACCGGGGTTGGAAGCACCTCCTGCTCCTCCTGAGATTGACCTGCTAGCTCCACCAGCGCCTCCTGAATCTGCTGCCTTGGACCCACTAGCCCCCGTTGAGGAGGCACCTACTGAGCTACCCAGCACAGATCTTCTAAGTGGAGGTACTGATGAAACCGGAACTGAATTTGATGAAGAGACCACTCCTGCAAGTATACATGCTGGAGGTACTTTGCGAACCACCAATGCTGTTGATGATATTCAAGGAGACAAGATACGTGCTAGTCTTAGTGAGACTGAAGATGCATTGTTGACAAGTGATGGAGAAATCGTTCGCCAGAAGGTCAAGGGTGTCATGACTCTCCACAATCCTAGTTCAGAAGACAGATTGTGGGATATCGATATTTTCCTTGCTGAAACTAGTTCAACTGATTTTGAGGGTGGGCACATGCCTGTCGCTGAACTTGAACCTGATAGTGACCACAGTGTGGACTACAAGGTCAAGAATGCACGGATGCTTGTTCTACGTGAGCGGATTGATACCAATCCCTCCCGCTCACAAGAGCGAAGTCTTTCGGTTTCACATGATTCTGAGGCAACTGCAATAGCATTAGAGATAGAAGTCGAAAACGTTTCCTCCGTTCAGGTAGATGATGTGCAGGTTACTCGAAACATTCCTGATGCGATTGAGATCACCTCTGGAGGAGATGTCGAAGGTTCAACCTTGACTTGGAATATTGGTTCATTGAATGCTGGAGAAGTAAGGACGTTAACCTGTGAAGCAAATGTATTGGTCACCGAAATCAAGCCGGTAAATGCTGGTACTGCAAAAGCCACCTACTCCTCAGGTGCAACTCTTTCGAATGTGCATTTCACTGAAGTCGATGCATTCTGCCGTGGATTCTCTTACATGGTGGTGGATGAAGATGAGCGCCCAGATAACTGGCGCTGTCAAGCAGTCTTTGAAAACCGTTCAAGTTTCGCTGTTGATCTTGTGAAACTACAGGTAAGAGTATCCGGTAGTGATGAACTCTTGTTTGATGTTGCTGATGTCTCAGAGGATGTGCCACCACAAGGAAAGTGGGAGTCTGAAATGAAAGAAGTCGCAGCAAACGAACGCCCAGATTTCACCAATGATCTTGGATACTCAGTTATTCCCAGAGTAGAGCACATGACTTCTGGAAGTATCGAATTGGAACCACAGACCTTCACGATTCTTGAGGCGGATGTCTCCAAGTCTTACGATGCAGCCACTTTGAGGAGTTATCGAGAACAGGTCGTCAATGCATGTATGAGCATAAAGAACACTGGCTCTTCAGATATCAATCTGATGAGGATAACCGATGATGTCCCTGGTCTGTTCGCAACACCCGAAGCAGATGCTCTGACAATCTCCATTGATGGAGATAGAATGTCTTCCGAACAGTTTAGAGTTGAAGTAAAAGAAGGAGTCACACTTGAAGAATTCCGCAGAAGTCCCGATGGAGACGGTTGCACTCTTCAGTTGACAGTTGGCACCATTGGCCCCATTGGCTTGAAGCCTGGTTCAACGATGGACATCAATTATTCTTTGACCGCACCAGATCCAAGTCCTGCTAACGAAGAAGTCGCAGCACCTGCAAGGACCGAATTCAGTGCGGAACGATTTGGACCAGTCTGTGCCCGTGATGTTGCTGAATCTCCTGTCATCAAGGTCTCGCACAAGCGCCGAAAGTTCAGTGCTGGGAAGACCGTTATTCCAGTCGGAGGCAAGGGGCGCTTCGAAGTAATGATTCTCTTCGAGAACCGTTCAGATACGGCATTGCAAGATTTAGTCATCCACGACGTTCTACCAGTTGGCTTCGATATCAAGGACTGTATCGTTAAGGGTGCAGGAAATGAGAAGCGAAGCGATGTGGAAATGAAGACTGATTCCAATGACGAAGGAACTTCAGTTGAATGGCACGTACCTGTAATTGCCAAGGATGAGCGGATGGAAGTCTCCTATGAAATCAAGGGAGATGGTGATATCGACGCTGAAGCAATGCAAAAATTCCACGGAGCCACATTCGGGGATGAGGTCGAGGATGATTCATCATTGGCCAGTATGGCATCTGAAGATTCAAGTGATGATTCAAGCGATGATTCAGAGGAAGATGGCGTCTTAAATTTCAGTTGGAATGAAAACGTTCTGGCAAAAGTGATGGAATCTCACGGAATTGAAGATCGAGACGCATTCGTCGCTCATGCAATCAATTTCGATGCCGATGACAACAATTACCTCAACAAAGGTGAATTGACCGCCGCTGCGGAAGCATGGGGATCGGATGATGAGGGTGCTGATGATGAGGACAGTGATTCTGATGACGACGAGGACAGTGATTCTGATGACGCAGGAGACTCCGGAGATTCTGGTGAAGAGGATGTGGCGGAAGAAGATGTTTCAGAAGATGATGTGTCGGAAGATACTGATGAGGCTGAGGCAGAAGAAAGTACAGGTGATGAGCCCCTAGTATGTGGAATCTGCACAACTCAGAACGCAGCCGGAAGTGCAACTTGCAACACTTGTGGTTTCGTCTTCTCATGATTGAGTATTACTGCTCAATCGAGAGTCTTTGTATCACTCGGCAGTCTGACCCCATACTGGCCATTCTTCGGTGATATGTTCATCTGGCACCAATAATATCACTGGATTATTCAATCCTGCAATGGTGCCACCTACATTGTTGAGGTCAACCGGAACTCTACCTTCCTTCTGGAGATCTATTGCCAACCACACTTCAGGATTCTGCATCGACCAAGCTGTCAATTCAGCAGCGGCTGCCTCAACTCGGTCATCAGGTCTCGATTTCAACAATTCCATTCCCCATGGCACTTCTCCATAAGAGGTAGTCCAGCACCAGACGCGCTGCCGTTTTGGCAATCCTGCCAATTCAGATAATGCAACATCCACTGTCGCCAAAACGGGTAGCCCAGGCAATGGCATTTCCTGCCTCGCAGGCTCAGGCCGCAAATCTATAGATTCTGCCTCGGTCGATTCATCCACTGTTGATTCAACTACTGGGAACTCAACTTCAGGTATTACCTCCTCTTCATCCACTTCCGCACATATCTCATCGGACGTTTCCTCAACCTCGACTTCAGCAAGAGGTGCTACTCCAACTCCAAACGGAAGTTGGATTCCTGAAGAAGCCTCAGGAATAAATATAGTTTCATCATCACTAATTTGTTCAACAACTGGTTGCGGAACAGATACGGGCTCAGGTATTGGAACACTGTCCCAATGGTCATCATCAATCCATCCGCCCTGAACATCCTCAGGATGTTGCCATTGAGGTTCCTCAGCCGCTAGTTCCTCCAACGGTTCATCCCAAAGCGCTCGAGACTCAGGAGTATCCAAACCAGCACCGGGCATAGAAATCTGTAACCTGTTGTCATTTGAATCCTCTTCTTCACCTAGTAACCCAAAGCCAATATCCAATGTTGGATCTATTATATCTGATTGGACAATTCCAGCCATTGCCTCAATAGAATTAGGTGGTGCATCGATAGATGAAGAGATGTTTGAGGCCCCCGCTGCAAATGAGGCGGCTAAAGCAGGTACTTCACCTGCGACCAGAGGAGCGCACATCTCCAAGACCACGTGGAGTTCTTCGGAAACACTGCCACCAGAAACGAATGCCTCATGTAACCGATCCCATGCAACCTGGGCTTTCCTTCTAGCAATCAGTGAGCGCCCCACATTTGCTAGAGCTGTGTCGGGACGAAATGAAATTGCAATACACCTTTCGAAAGAACGCTGTGCTGCTTTAGAACGTCCGGTTGAAAGCGCACAATCACCAACCAGCATGTTCAATTCTCCCGAATCTGTCTTTTTGCGAACAACTCTCTGTAGATGGGGGAGTGCTGCTTCAAAACGCTGTTGTTGAAACAAAATACGCCCGAGTATCTCATGGATTTCCAGATTCCTTGGGTGAACTCGCACAGCCTTTCTCAGTTCGGAAATAGCATCGTCATGAAGGCCCATACGGGCCTGCGCCTCGGCCATAGCGATGGTCGCCGATACCGCATCCATGCTTCGCAATGTACGCTACCGATGAAAAGATGTTGCACAGAACCTCTTCAACAACTGGTTTGTGGGCACCGTGTCATAGATTCTCTAGACAACCTTGATGCGGCGCAAGCGGGCCGAGTCAAATATGGCACAGGCTGGCTCACAGGCTGGACCTCCGGCTCCGCCGGGTGGACAGATGCTGATGATGCTGTTCTTCATGCTGATGATGATGCTGTTACTGATGAATCCAGGCTTCAGAACGGGATTGGCCGGTTATGCCCACCCGATACTATCACCAATTCTTCCTGAGGAAAAATGGTTCATCGTCACTGTATTCTTCATTGGAACTGCGTCCATGCTGGTCAACACCGTATTGCGAAATCTATTCATTGATCCGATAAAGCAAGCACATATCGGGCACAGAATGTCGCAAGTTCGACGAATGATGAATGAAGCAACAATGGCTCGAGACCCAATCCGCAAGGAAAAGGCAGCTACTCTTCAGCAGCAATTGATGCCTGAACAAATGGAGGTTCAGATGGGCGGGATGAAACCGATGATGTTCACCTTCATTTTCATCATTGCCATCTTTGCTTGGGTTGGACAAGTTGTTGATGGTTTTCGAGTTGAATACATCTCGCTCCCATGGGAGGAACATTGGAACATGAGCACTGGCAGATTCCTGTTCTTTCCTGCTTGGATTTGTGCCTACATCTGCATGTCTGCACCTCTTGGAAGAGCGGTTGACAGGCACATAAAGTTGTGGAGATTCAAGAGCCACCCCGTTGTTGTCGCTGGGGAAAGTATTCCCGAACCATATCTGCATATGATTCAAACCAAAGAGACTGGCAATTCACGCTCACGACAAAGACAGCAGCGGAGAAGCAAGGGTAAAGGAAAATCAAAACAATCGGGCCGCCTTGAGGTCACAACTGCAGTTTCATCAAGAACGCCGCCAAAACAAGGCTCTACATGCCCCGAATGTGATGGTGAGCGCGTAGAACGAGCAGGCAGTGGAAAGTTGAGATGTGTCATCTGTAGGCATCAATGGAAGTGATCCATTGTTGAAAATCACAGT
>JASMHR010000024.1 GCA_030750665.1 Candidatus Poseidoniaceae archaeon | reverse complement strand
CATCCACAGTGCATGGACATTATTGTCATCATCTATAGCGACTTGAGCCTCTTCAGCATTCCAAGTATCAGCACTTCCGCTCTCAGAAGTTGGTAGAGGATGTTCTGTCCAGGTGAAGCCGCCATTGGTACTTCGATATATCGAATATCCTTCGCCTGAACAACCTATGTTTCCGCGATAGAAGTTGCCGTCGGACCCCCCTTCAAGATGCGCCGTCAAGCCTCCGCTGTTACAAGTGAGCGGTGCTCCAGAAACTTCCGGAGACCAGGTATTCCCACCATCGAATGAGGTTGAACAAAGTGGATGTGGTGCATTGCCATTGATGCAGAAGACCCATGTGGTATCATGGAGAGCTGCGGGATATGGTGCCGAGGTTATGGTCTGATGGTCCTGTACAGAGTACACTGATGTGGCCACTGTCGGCGGAGTGTACGAGCCTCCTTCATCATCCGACCATTCCACTGTCATTCCTAGAAGTGCGTGCATATCGAATTTCATGATGCGGTCTGTCCACTTGTCGACATAGATGTAAGGGTCGTTGCTGTTGGCAACTGGAAGCAACGGATCATAGGTGTTTACGCATGAGTACTCTGAGAGGTTCTTCATTTCAATTAGTCCGCTGCATTGCACTACTGCAGTCGAACCGGCAGGTCCATTGCCCCAACTTGAGATGTAGAGATTATCTGCCGAGGTGATTCCTATTGTCGGTTCAAATGTGGTCATCCCGATGCCGAAATATGAACCTTGAGTGAAGTATGGGGTATTGTTCCCGGTAAAGTTGGCAGTAATGTTGGCTGCTGCAAGTGCGCTTTCATTGGTCGCATCGATGCGGCCTGAGAAATGATACCATGTTCCCACAGGAATTCCCTGCTCGAATTCAAAGGTACCTCCTTCTACAAATTCCTCAGCCTCGTATGTACTGTGATAGCACCCAGAAAGGAGGCTCAACATCATGACCAGAGTCAGGAGTGCTGCCTTCAGGCTGCGTTTGGCCATACTGTTGCGTCGCTGCTTTCCGCTTCAATCTTGTCGGGTCTGGCTTTTGGACAAACGAGTCGTTTGTCAATCATTCTTGCAGCCATGAGTCCTAGGATTCCCATGAGTCCAATGGAGCCAGTCCAAGGTATGGATGCTATAGCAGATATACCTCCAAGGAAACCGATGCTGACAGTTATTCGCTTGAGTGCTGAAATCCGTCTTTGTCCAAGAAGATACCACCCGCTGCCACGGCTGAAGAGCCCCAGCAGTAACATGCCTGAAACCTTGGGTAAGAAGGTCAGTATACGAATGCCTGAAGACTGTCCTTCATAGATGGCTCTGACAGGTGCTTCGGCTACAGCGAATCCCTGTTCGACACATCTCAATAGCCACCAGTTCGGATATCCATACCCATTCCAATTTCCCGACCAGTCCCAAGATTGCAACATCCGGTCGCTGCATGCTGTGTACCCGCATTGTGGATCATGAATCTCCAGTCCAGTCGCCATATTGGTCAGGTGTCTCAGCCACCATGTTCCCATTCTGCGCCTTAGCGGCATTGCAATCAATCCTTCTGGGTGGGCAGAGCGGTCGCCTTTGACAAAGTCAGCATTTCCTGACATGATTGGTTCGATGAGAGTTGGAAGATCAATTGGATCCATCTGTCCATCTCCTGCCATCACTACTGCACACCATCTGCCAGAGATTTCAGAGGCGAGTAGATGTTGATACCCTGCGGCAATAGCACCTCCAACTCCAATTCCTTCAGAGTGAATGACCTTGGCACCTGCATCAAGTGCCAGTTCAGAGGTGTTATCGTTGGAGCCATCATCAACCACCACGACCCTGTCTACCCAATCTGGTAATCCAGAAACAGCATCACGGATATGCTCAGCCTCGTTTCGGGCCGGCATGACCACGCATACCTTCCATTTGTTTGGCACGGCATCTTGGCATAGCCTGAAGTTAATCATCTGTGCGCTTTGCTCCGAAGTATTGACAGTGCTACTGCTCTGCCGACAGTCTGGAGAGGTCAATGCGCATCGTCTTTCTGGCTCGAGACAAGGAATTGCGAGTTGTGTCTGCAATAACCAGAGCAGAGACTTTTGCCAAACATGTCGTCATCATCGATTTAGGGAGTAAGGATTCCACTTCGGACCTCGCCGAAAAGAAAGGGGCGCATACCATCCCTATGGACAAAGATTGCACTATTCCAGAGATTGCGAGAGAATTGTTGAAGTTGGAGGAGGTCGAGATGACTCTCATCATCCATCTTTCAGATATCTGGAGGTTGCGAGACCTTCCGGTCAATGTGAACCGCACGTACGAAGGCAGAGATGTCAATCTGGCTTTGGCACATCATACCGATGTTGATCCTGGTGATTCGGAATCTGTATTATTCGGCGAAGCAGAATTGGAGATGTTGGCTGCGACTCCCGATGGATTGGCTGCTCTATCAGAATGTGGTGATGATGATCGCTGCATTGACTTACCCGCTTCATTGAATGTCAGGGTGCATCTGGCAAAGAGACCGACACAGCCTCAGAAGCGTGAGTCTCTTGCAACCGCCTCACGTTTCGCCCAGTTGTTCCATTGGATGTTGTCAAGCAAGCATCCATTGATTCTGTTCGGTCTACCTGGGCTGGTCTGTTTCAGCATTGGTTTTGCCTTGACTGGAGATGTTGTTGACCAGTTCCAATCGATGAATTCAATTTCACTTGGAGTCTCTCTAGCAACAGCAGCTGTGACTTTGATAGGGCTCTTTGCAATGATGACCAGTCTCATGCTCTATATCCTTGGCAAACAGGTCAGGCAGATACAGCGACAATACGATGACTGGCCAGCACCAGAGTGAGGCCTGATGATGTCTATTAGAGGGCTTGTGTGTTTTGACATGGACCGTGTCTTGATCGACCACCTTTCAACTTGGCAGTGGGTCTATGACAAACTTGGGATATCAAACGAAGAAGCATTCAATCTGTACAATCAAGGTCTGTTGAATGAATGGGATTGGATTATCCTAGATATCGCCCTTATTCGCTCTGCAGTGGCTGGAGAACTTCTGGATGAGGACCTTCGTGGATGGTTGCAGGATTGCCCTAGAATGGAGGGTTGGAGAGAAAGTATTCAGTCTCTTCTCGACGATGGGCACGAAGTCGCAATCATCAGTGGAGGGATGCAGCACAGTGCACGTATGATAGCAGCCGAATTTCCTTCTTCTCTAAAATGGCGAAGAAGATGGGGAGGGATAGACCGCAACACTGCGGCAACAATGGGTGGCCAAGACTCACGCCTTCATGTCTTCTGCAATGGGTGGACCAGCACTCCAGAAGGGCTAATCCCAGACACGGGAAGATATCAGGTGCAGATGCATGCAAAAGGTGCTATTGTCAAAATGTTGCAGCGTCGATTGGGAATCGACAAGGAACAAACTGCCTCAGTAGGAGACTCGGCAGGGGATATCGATATGTTTCATGAAAGTGGCTTTTCTGTGAGCTTCAATCCATGGGATGAGAGGCCTCAAGAACACTCTACAATAACAATAGAGGAAAAGAACCTGAACATTGTATTGTCTGAAATCCGGCGGTACTTCAGGGAGTGACTCGGCGGCTATCCCTTGGGAAAGGAATCACTTCACGGATATGTTCGGCTCCAGCCAGCCATGAAACCACTCTGTCGACTCCGAGTCCAAAACCACCGTGCGGAACTCCGCCATATCGACGAACATCGATGTAGAATTCATATGGCTCGCGAGGAGTTCCTTCCTCATCGATACGCTCTAGAATCTCCTTTTCCGACCAGGTTCGTTCTCCCCCGCCGATGATCTCACCATATCCTTCAGGGGCCAAGAGGTCGTGACAGAGAACATATTTCTCATCATCCGGGTCTGGACGATGGTAGAAAGGCTTGGCGATTCTCGGATAATGGGTGAGGAAGTGAGGCACTTCAAAGTCCTGAGTCAGAATCTTCTCCTTTGAGTAATCAAGGTCTTGGCCCCATTCTATATCGACACCTTTGGCTTGTAATCTCTCCACGGCTTCATCATATCGAATACGCGGGAATGGATTGTCAGCGTATCTGCGTATCAAATCCAGATCACGCCCTAGTGTTTCCAGTTCTTGGGAACGTTCATCCAACAAAGTTCTACAGATATGTCTGACCAAGGCTTCACCATGGGCCATGACATCATCGTTTCCACCCCACGCAATCTCCATTTCAGCATGCCAGAATTCAGTTAGATGTCGCCGAGTTCGGCTCTTTTCTGCACGGAATGATGGTGCGATGGTGTACAACCTCTCCAGCGCAGGCATGGCGGCTTCGGCATACAACTGCCATGATTGGGTCAAGTAGGCTTTACGTCCGAAATATGGTACCTCGAACAGTGTACTTCCGCCCTCTACTGCTCCTGCAACGAAACACGGTGCTTGGTATTCAACGAAATCAAGTTCCCTGAAGTAAGAATGAATTGCACCAAAAACAGATGAACGAATCTTCAGCATGGTGGTCATCCTACTGGTGCGCAGGTAGAGATGTCGATTATCGAGTAGGAATTCGGTTTCCCCACCATCTGCGACTGCCATCGCACTCTCTGTTATCGGGAAAGGTGAATCTGGATTTACCGCACCTACGACTTCTGCTGCACTCACTGCGACTTCGAAACCTCCTGAACGTTCGTCAGCCTTCACCAAACCTGTGATGATGACGCTGGTTTCGATGAGGGAGGATTTCAGGGCCTCCATCTGTTCATCCGGCAATGAACCGGATTTCGCCACACATTGTATGCTTCCAGTTGAGTCTCTGAGGGTGATGAATGATATCTTCCCACTGCTGCGAGTCCTTTTTACCCAGCCCTTGAGAGACACTTCTTGGTCAACCAGCGTTCCACTGAGGACATCTGATATCCATATTTCCTTGGTCATGGCAGCAACCCGTATCCACCTGCAGAACGACTCTGTTCTTCAATATCATGGCCAGAAGGAGTCCAGTCCTTTATGCTCAACATTGAAGCCTGAGCAAGATTCCCACATATTGTGTCACCCGAGGTTCCCGTCCCTGATATCGGCACCCGAAGGGTTGCAGTCTATGCAATCGGCGGCAATGCATTGTCAGATTCAAGCGGAATGGTACAAGAGGATTCAGTCATCAATGCGGTGATGGACGATATAGTGAATCTACTCGAAGCCGGTTTCAGGGTTGTCATCACTCATGGAAATGGCCCGCAAGTTGGCGATCTATTGCTGATGGAGGAAACGTGTATGGCAGAACGCCGGAGAAATGGTCTCGATGACTGGGTTGCTGCAACGCAGGGGATGATAGGCCATTCACTATCCCTTAATCTTGAGAAGCATCTGATGAGCAAACACCGCCCAGAGAGAACTGCGGTCGTGTTGACAAGAGTTGAGGTCGATGGAGATGATCTTGCATTCGCTACACCAACCAAGCCAATCGGCCCGGTCCTTGATGATGAAACCATCTTGGAAATGGAATGGGATGTGGCCACCACCATCAACGGGCCTCGCCGAGTAGTTGCTTCTCCATCGCCTTTGAGAATCCTCGATATCGATGTCATCAACAGTCTGCTTGACCTCAATGCGGTTGTCTTCTGTTGCGGCGGAGGAGGCATACCTGTGTTAGCAGATATTGGATTGACTGGAATTGCAGCAGTCATTGACAAGGACAGGGTTTCGTCTCTTCTGGCTTGTGAAGTGGATGCTGATGTACTTGTGATTTCGACTGCGGTTGATGCCATCTACCGAGATTTTGGTGAAGTGAATCAAAAGAAACTGAGCACTATCTCTTCAGATGAGGCGAGACAAATGATTGAGCAGGAACAACTCCCTCCTGGCTCCATGGGTCCAAAGGTGGAGGCTATGCTTCATGCACGCGAGTTCTCTGATGAGATGACGGTAGTTCTGTGCCAACCTGGTGAAGCGATAAGTGCGGTCCGTGGGGACTCAGGAACGACACTGGTTTGACCACGGACCAAATGAATCTAAGGGCTCCCTTACGTTCGTACAGGCATTCAAGGGTACTCATCTGAACACTGGTATTCTCAAGGGGACCCTATGAAACGCGCTTCCTAAACAATGTCTAATCAAACATCTCAAGGGGTCCGCAATTCGAATGTGTGCATCTACTACACACGAGTTTTTCGCAGACTTCGCATAACTCAATAGGGAATTCCTTCATCTCTTCCTCTGAACATTCTCCACAATCATTGCAATAATTGTAGTCGCCTGGTTGTGCTACCATAAACCTCTATGATTTCACGCCCCATAATTACCTATCGAATACTCCAACTGAACATATTGCAAGGGGTTATCCAAATCCTGAAACGGATTGTGATTTCAAAGGGCTTTGCGTGAGCCATTCTAGTCGCTACGGACGCGTGAGTAACCGAGTCAGACCTGCGCTAACAGAATCATCAACAATCTGAGCGGGTCTGACGGGGTTCGAACCCGCGGCCACCTGGTTAAGAGCCAGGTGCTCTACCTGACTAAGCTACAGACCCAAACCGGCCGGAGAGGATTCTGTTCAAAGTCTTGGCGGATTGCGAATAAGCGAATCATAGCCTACTATCTGCTTTTGAGAAAGTCTGAATTCCGTCGTCAGCAGCCATAATCACAAGATCACAGATATCGATGAAGAGTCCAACTTCACAAACTCCTGCAAGAGATAGTAGTGCGACTTCACTTGCACGGGGGTTGTCTATGCTGGCACCACAGTGAAGGTCGATAATCAGGTTTCCATTATCGGTGACGAACGGGCCACCTTCAACCACCACATCACCTAGCCTAACCGATTCACCACCCAGTGTACGCAGAACGCAGGGGCAGGAGAATAACCTCTCAATCTGCCGCTTGGTTTCTTGCCATGAGAATGGAGTCACTTCTATAGGAAGAGAGAATGCTCCTAGAGTTTCCACCTTTTTACGGTCATCGGCAACCACTATCATTGCAGCTGCCGACTGTGCCACTATCTTCTCTCGAAGTAATGCCCCACCACCTCCTTTGATGAGTTGTAATTGTGGGTCGAACTCATCTGCACCGTCGATGACGATATCAAGTCCATCCAAGGACCCCAACTCTCGTAACGGGATTCCAACTTGCTTTGCCAGTCTCTCTGTCTCAATTGAGGTTGGAACTCCCACGATATCCAATCCTTCGGATACTCTTCGGCCTAATTCAATGACAGTGTATTTCACGGTCGAACCGGTACCCAGTCCAACTTTCATGCCATCTTTCACGAAGGCAGCGGCAGCAATTCCGGCCTCGGCTTTCAGGGCATCAACATCGGCTGCCATGAACCTGTGGCGGCCCTAAGGGCCGATATTCGTTTCTGAAAGACAATATTGCTGAAATATTGTAGGCATGAGACGGAAGTCCCTTAGAACGTTGACGTTATCACCGTATGTTCATGTACCGAAGTTGCATACTGGTCCGGCCGATATTTTTGGCTTGGTTGATGATGATGATGAGCATGGCCCCTGTGATAGGTTTGAATGTCAAGATGGGAGAGAATGAACTGGAACTGGAATCCGATGGCGATGAATCCCGTTCGTATGTGGATCTTGGATATTCGACTGTCAATGTCCCGCAATGGACAGATGGGATGAGTGATCAGTACAAGATTGAAATTCCAACCGGACATACTGTTGATTCAATGACGATGTCGATGGAATCTCAGATATTGCCTCGGTATGAGGAGTTTTCTTGGGAGCAAGGAGCGGATTTCAATGACAGCAGATCAAAATTCGAGAACATCCAGCACAATGATAGTGGAATCAAGGTTCTTCCTCAGGGAGTATTGTTTGATTTTGAGAATGGCACTGGTTCGCAGTGGACGCTGCCTAACGGAATTTGGAATGTAGGGCAGGACTCAGCCCTTTCTGGAAGCAAAGTGACCTCCGGAAGCAACGCTCTTTACACCTACACTGGAAATTATCCGAACTACCTGAGTTCCACATATTGGGCAACCAGCCCTAGCATCAATTGTTCACATTGTAGTGGGGGTTGGGAGATGTCTTTCCAACGGCGGCTCGGAATCGAGTCGTATTATTATGACCATGCGTACATCCAGGCCAAGAATCCTAGTGGAAACTGGGTCAGTCTCTGGTCCCATTCTTCTTCCACAATTAATGAGGGATCATTCAGTACCCAAACCCACACGATTTCAACCCAGATCGCCAACAATCCCGATTTCCAAATCCGATTTGGAATTGGTTCAACCGATGGTTCGGTCACCTATACGGGGTGGAATATTGATGATGTGATGATAACGCCAACATCTGGGGTTTCAAATCAAGGAGGGTGGTGGCAATCTCCTTCATTCGGCCACTCAAGTACTGCTGACCTCCCTATGGCTCCCGGTCCATATGGTCTGATGTCGTTGGTCGGTGTCTTCCCAACAGGTTCCACGACTGAGTGGAGTGTTCTAGATGCCAACTTGGAGACTCCAATCCCTGGCTTCATAGACAGGGATGAACTGGTCATGGATCTTGGAACTATAGATTGGCTCGTGCACCCTGCAATCAAGTTCAAGATTGAGTTGAATGAAGGCTCAGGTGGCTCGCCTTGGATAAAATCAGTCAACATGATGGGGCGTTGGCGCAGTGAGTTCCTTCAGTATGTGGTTGATGATGGCTGGTACCTTGAGAATTGCAGTTGGGTTGAGGCAAGTGGCTCCGGTGAGTTGAGAGGAAATTCAGTGGGCAAGGTGATTCCACCCGTATTTGATCTCGCTCGGCCGACTTCTCGTATTGCGACCGATATCACATCCTCTGGCCCAGTGGAGTTTGGTTTCTACGATTTTGATGGTGTTTGGAAACCTTTGCCGAGCAAAGGTGTAACCACTCTGGCAAAACCTATGTCTCATCTCCAATTTGAGATACGTTCACAAACTGGTACTTGGAACATCGATGAGTTCACAATAGATTTGAACGGAGGCGGGATGCCACAGGATCTCTCTATCGATATAGGTCATGATGGCCTCAAGGAATGGTCAATTTCTGATTCCGCTCTCGGCTGGTTAGGACATCAACAACGCTTTGCCAATGGGGCGAATTCTCATCAGATGAGCTTAGTCTCCAATAACCCATATGATGTCGAAGTTGTTCTACCACAGTATGATGTCAATTCGTTGAGTCTTGAATTGGTACCGATGACAACAGAGGTCACTGATCTTGAGGTAGAGGTTCTTGTTGATGGAATCAGCATAGCAGCGCGACAATTGAATGACCTTGAAGATTCAACATTGCTGGTTTTGAACGAGCAGGAGTTGCTTTCACTTTCATCAGGGCTTGAGAATTCCAGCAGCACTGTGGTGGGCGCAACGCTTGATACCTCTCGAATCAAATTCCGATTCAATGCGGCTGCAGGAGATTTGTTGATCAGAGGGTTATCAACCATACAGTATCCTACCTTTGAGGTTGATTTCACACCGGATTCATCATTGATCATGGCTGTGAATGATCTTGCATCTGACTGCCTTAGTAATGGAAACACTCCGATGTTACCATTCACCGTGACGATGTCAACCCCCGGTTCTGTCAGGCTCGGGTTACTGGATGTTGAAACATCAGAAAGCAGCACCACCACCATTCTTTCTTGGAGCAACAGCAGTGCGACATTGACGGCTTCCGATACATGGATCGAGGTACAGGCCCGACATCAAGTATTCAATGGTACCATGATTGGGATTCAGTTTGATGTGATATATTCTGATGGCCGCATCAGTTTCATTCAGGACCTCATGGGCAATGTTTCTGCCCTCAATGGTGATGCTTCTTTAATCGAATTATCCGAGGAGGTCCCCCCTGCAACAATGAATGGTAACGAGATACTTACTGAACACCGTTTCCAGATAAGTAGGGACTGGGATGACGAAGAATGGGTAGACATCAGAATTAGGCCATTGATGAGTAGTGGAATCCGCGGTTTATCCAAAGTCGAGAAGTTTGGACAGGGTCCAATCAATGGTGTCGAGAATGACCTCGAAATAGTTGATTGGTGGGTAAGGAATTCAGTAGGTGAACGCGTTCCCCTCTCATCGCCATATCTCAAGACCGGCTCTTGGGTTGATGTCCTCGTCAAGATACGGTTTGAGGACACTGCATGGCAGACTCCGCGCATTGGTGAAGTGGATGTAGAAGTGTTTCTGGATGGAATCTCTAAGATTACTGGGACCGTTGATGCCAACGGCCTAGTGACCCTCCCCGTACTTGTTCCTTCAAGTGCTTCTGCGCTTGAGTTCACAGTCAACGTTTCTGCTGCTGCAAGTCAAGAAATCAATTGGCTGATTGCCGAGAATCAATCATTCATCACTGACTCTTTGGCGCCGACCCTATTGGCGAGCAACATACGTTTCTATGATCACAGACCTTCTTCACAAGCTCAGAATCTTGAATTCACGATTGGTGATGTTCCTGTATTGCCAAATGCTGCAACATTGATGCTGTGGCGTTCTTGGTTGGATGATATCGATGGTGATGATATCCCAGATGCTGGTGAGCATTTTTCCATTTCCTTGAACATCCCATCAGTCCTCAATGAATCTCAGGGAGTCTATACTGCGAATATCAATGATCTTTCAGGCGCACAAGGCGACAAGGTCTCAGGTTTCCTGATAGCATCTGACCCTGCTGGAAACGAACTGATAGGGGGGGGCGGTCCCGGCTCAGATAATCACCTATTCATGTATCAGATCAAGAATGATGGCGCCCCATTGGTCCATTCTTCCGCAGCTGGGCATGTAGAGGGGCCGAAATCTTGGTTGCATCCTGGTGAGTTTCAGCATATGCAGTTCCCATTCGATGAGGCCAATGGGCGAAGTGATGTTGCAACCATCCGCGTCGAGCTAGCCAGTACAGTTCCAACCTCGCCAATGGAAATTATTTGGAGCGGTTCAGACGGACAGTGTTCGAGTTCTGACCCGCATCTAGAAGTACTATCTTGTGGCTTGTTATCTCGTAGTGAAGATACTAGTCCATTTGCCATGGATCTGGTTTTTGATATCAAATTCAAGATTGGATGGGAGATGCAACCCGATCCATTCACACAGAGAGAACCGACTGTGGAAGTGACTGACAGGGCCTCTCAGAGTTCATTCTCTGTTTTGCCACATTTGCGATGGCGCTTCAGCACCGATTTAATGATTGATACATCCAGTATCTCCGTTGGTACAGCTGGAGAGGATGTGGATGCCAGCGGTGCTTGGGTGAAACCCGGCCAATCGATCACGATTTCAGGTTTGATACGGTGGGAGGATTCAGGAGAATTGGCAATTCAAACATTCGATGTTCTCGGCCGTTTCCGCGGCTTCAATACCTGGGCGCTCTCAGAAAATGGCTCATTCAATATGCAATTGACGATGCCTGCAGAGACAGGTGAACACCCCCTTGTCCTGTCATTGGGTAATCTGCCAGCAATGGCAAATGATGTCACAGACCGCGATGAAGCAACCATCTGGTTCGTGGTCGATGCAACGGCTCCCCGAATAAGCGATATCCTGGCTCCGCGCTCAGATGCTGAGATTCCATTGGACTCATTGCCTTCCATTGAGATTGAGTTCAGGATTCATGAAGACATTCAGATGTCTGCTGAGAATTTGGTTCTGAATTGGCGCATCAGAGAATCTGATGCCAATTCACTTCCAGTGGCAGAGGGATGGGTGAATGCTTCACTTGCAGATGCTCGTAGCAGCGGTTCAACGATTCCAGCCATGGCATTGTTGGAGATTGACTCCATAGTCGACATCAGGCAATTCGAAAAACAAATGATTCTCGAGGTCTGGGTGTCTGGATACGATGCAGCAGGTAATGAGATGTCCGGATATCTCAATTCCGACGAATCCCCAATGGCATCATGGAATATTGAAAGAGTACAGGCAATATTTGTTCTCACTGGTGATATAAGGAGCTCAGCAGATGGAGTTGCCTTCGTGGGTGAAGAGTTGGTCATTGATGTCAATGTGCTCAACGAAGGACGGATGAACGGGACAGTAAGAGTCAGGGTGGAAGCAGTGGATATCGACTTAACCTCGAAAACCATCTTTGATTCCGATATTGGGATTGAGGCTGGACAGACAGAGTTGGTGCGCATCGATTGGGCACTCAAGAAGAATGGCGAGTACACCATGGTCATCTATCTGGATGATGTTGTTGCTGGTGAAAGTGAGGAGATACAGATACGGCATGCTGAGGATGAATCTTGGCTGAGCGAGTCAATTGGGGAAGTCAATCCTTTGTTCATCTGGGTTCTTGGATTGCTATTGCTGACCTTGCTGGTGGTATTGGGTGTGTTCATGCGAAGTGCTGGTGATGATTCTGATTCTCTGTTGTATGAAGAGGAACATTACCTGGGTGGGGATGATTTCTATCCTCAGCCAACGCCTTCACAGAATCAATATTTCCCCCTAGTGGTTCAGCAGACTCCAGCCGTTCATGCCCCTGGTACATTGATGCCGTATGCGGCAGTTCCAGAGGATCAACCTACGGTATATTCTGGACAAGTAGATCCCTACGCATCCATTGACCCACAATACAGTCCATATGCAGCTCAACAGAGTGATGATAGATTTCACCAATGAGTCACAGTATTGAAGCCAAGTACACCTGCCATGGTGTGCTCGTGGAGGGAGCAGGAGGACCGCTGACAGGGTTGGACCCTGAGGAAAGTCCCCTCTCCATAGTGCGAGCGGCCCGGGATGATCCGGGTGTCCGGGAGGGCAGGCACTGCAGCAGAAACGAACGGCAATGGGTGTGTACAATGATGTCGCAAGACGGAGATTGCCCAACTGTCGATGAAACGAGCACCCCCGCTGGAGCAAGTCCAAACAGGCCCTTTGATGCTGCACGCGTAGGGCCGGGTAGGACGCATAGTTGAATGCGGTCAGCCGATAGGTCAACAGAAAGGGGCTTACTCCCTGCTCCCTCCACATTTTCAGGTGTCGATGAGTCCGGCATCAATCACTTTATGCTCAAGAATAGGATCATCACCAAAATCACCCCATCTCTCTTCCCCTCTCAAACGGGACCTCATTGTGTTCCAAGCAGAAATCATAGCAGGCATCAAAAATACAGAAGTCAGGAATGCGAAGCAGATCAACAGCATCATCATAATGAAGAAATTCTCTAATCCGGGGAAGGACACGAAGAATCCCGCAGCCAACCCTCCTACTGTGGTTACGGTTGTCTCAAAAATCGTCTGCCCAGTGTGTTCTATAGATTTCTGAATTCCATGAGGAGTATCCTTTTCTTCATGAATACGATGCATCACATGTATGCTGTCATCAACACCGATACCGAAGACGATGGTCCCGATCATTGCGGTGAAGATATTGACATTGACATCCCCAGATTGCATTAGCAATGGTTGCCAGAGAATCACTACTGCAACCGGAATCATTGTGAATATTCCAAGTTTTACAGAACGGAATACCAACATCAGAACCAATGTGAGAATAAGTAGTGTCCAGAGAGTAGTGCTGGTTTGAGTATCATGAATCCCCTTATTGATATCTAATGAGACCGGCAATCCTCCAGTCAATTTGCTTGTTGATGTATCTTCGAGCAGATTATCCTCCAACAGTATTCCATCGATTTGATCTCTCAACCCTCCTGCATAGACCAGATTCAGATATGGTTGGACACAATAGACAAGGCCCTTTTCTTCTCCAGAATTGAGCAACATTGAGCGAACTTCATTGGATAACGAATCAAAGATGATGTCGACCATGTCTGCCCGCCATCCTGCGCGTCCATTTGGATCAGCCTCCATGGCATAGAAGAATGCGCAGTCCAGCCTTGGGTCAGTTGGATCTAGGGGGGCCGTCCAGCATTCATCATGCAGAAATCCCCACATCGAATCATCGTACAGGGTGATGCCAGTGTTCTCATCCTCGATTAAGATAGGAATAGAGCGAAGGAATGTAATCAGACTGGTTGTAGTGGTGTTGTTGACTTCGTTTGTGATTCTATACTCCAGTCTATCCATTTCATCTAGAACCGGCATATCTCGGATATTCGTGGTGCCATTGTTATTCTGTCTTTGTGTGGCATCGAAGATGAACATGCTTGTCTGCCCTCCTGCAAATTGTTCCGAGTATGTAGCCAAGGTGTCGAGCGATTCTATGCCTTCTGGAGCATCGCTTGTACCAGTTATTGGTTTATCGAGTTCATCCATATTGACAATACCATAGGTGGTGATTGCACCAGTCAATATCAGAATGAGCAAGAAGTGTTTGACTGGAACCCTTCCTACCTTACCCCACATTGGAGGATTCTCGCGTTTGTGATATTTGAGCAACCAAGCGAGAGTGGGTACTAGGATAATTGAGAATATCAGAGTACAAAGGATTCCAATCACCAGTGTCATTCCAACTGTTCTGATTGGGATGACTGGGACAATGGCAGGCATAATCATGACCGAGAACCCAACAATGGTTGTAAAGGCGGATAGGAATACTGCCACTCCAGTTGTTCTTGACATCTCGAGAATGGATTCTCGATACATTTCTGGGTCCCAAATGTCAGGTATTGGCTCCTCAGGCAAACCTTGTCTTCGACGGAGGTGGTTGCGCTCAGCGAGTTCATCGAGTCGTTTACCTCTACTTTCTTCGATGCGATTGAGCATATGCAGAGCATAATCTACCCCCAGCCCAATCAATATCGGACCACAAGCAACTATCATCGGAGTCAAGGTGATATTCATCAGTACCGTAGTGCCGAAGGTAACTGCCAATGCCATGAGTATCGGCAATCCAGTGATCACTACGACCTTCAGGCTACGGTGAAGAGAGGTGATTACCAACACGACAATGATTAGTGAAATGGGCATCATTGCCTGCAGGTCCTCATAAATGGCGTCGGAGACGTCTTGCAGAACTTTGGTCAGGCCAGTCTGCATGAAGGTTGTATCACTTGGTTCTGCAAGCATCCATTCTGGCCGATTACTAGGTTTGATTATTTCATTGATATGATCGAAGAAGTCCTCAAAATCACTCCATACTCCCGTAATGCTCATGTCGTGGTGTAGACCTACCACAATCACCGTGGTATCCCAGATGCCATCACCATTGGTGTCCCTCGAGAGTTGCGATAACGAACCATTTAGTTGTTCGACTATTTCATCGACCCTGTCTTGATCATCTGGGATGGAATATGAGCCACCAGTACCGCTCTGATCGACCACTCCCTCGCAACCGATGTTCACTGGGAGTCGTTGCTGGACCACCTGCTCGCACATTGCAGTGTTGAATCGTGCATCGGTACTGTTGACTTCCTTGATTACCTGTGAGGGGGAGATGACCCACAGTATCCCATCATTGACACCTCGGTCATTCTTGTCCCAATCCAAACCTCGAGAACTTGTTCCATTCTCTACATTGTTATCATCTCCTTCAAGCCATGATATCTCTTTCAGAACCCGAACACTTGTCACGTTGTAGCCCTGTCCAGAACCAAATTTGGCATTGCTGGTTTGGATATATATCAAGCCGATATCTGTCGACCATTCTTGCCTGACTTCGAGTAGTAGATCAGTCGAATCCGCACCTTCTGGAAGAAATACCTCCACATCATCTTCGATCTGTTCCTGGAATGTACTGCCGTGGTTTGCGAACCATGCAGTCATCAACAGCATCAGAATCAGAGTGACTTTCGGAGCTTCAAGCAGGGCTGAATAAAATCGGTCAAGGCCATCTTCAAAGGCTTCACCTCCGCGTTTCAGTTTAGTTTGCAGCCCATTTTTTATTGAGTCAAGGGACTCCTTGAGCGTTCCACCACTACTTGCTGCAGGGTCGCTCATGGCAGGTCGTGTCTAGATTGAGACATCAAGTTCTCCCTCGCAGTTCCTGCGAGGGAGCGTATATGCGTGCGCGAAGAAACAGCCAGCATTGAAGTGGTGCGGAGACTCAATCCATTCCAAATTCACGGACAATCAATAGTCGCATGAATGATCTTGCACTCTGGAGAACTACACCTGTGGCCAATAATGCGAGCCCAAGAACACCTACCCATATGGCCGATAATCCTGAACCTACAGAGAATTGTGTGTATTCACTCACTTGATTAACTGCTCGCAAGCCCATCGCTGCTCCAGTGAGAAGTAGTGTCACGCCTGGAAGTCCAAGAACCAATAGTGGTTTCTTTTGGGAGAGCGTAATCAGGGCATATACCAATACGACGAATCCATGAGATAATGGAGTGAAAGAGGAGCCCTTTGGGACACTATATCTGATTATTGTGGGGACTTCCTTGACCGAGAGATCTTTCTCTTTTGCATCTTCCAACAGTTCAAGAGACAATTCCATACCTTCACTATCGAATCGTAGCCTTTCCAGAGCCAATCTTGAGAATGCCCTGAAACCACTTTGAGTATCACTGATGCCTAGGTCGCTGGATAGGTTTGAAGCTGCGGTGATTACTTTGATCCCCATGCGCCGATAAGCCGGCATTGATTCTCCATCTCCTCCTTCCACGAAACGAGAGCCGATCACGATATCTGCCTCGCCATCCCTAATCGGCTGGATGATGCGTGGAATATCATCCGGGTTATGTTGCCCATCTGCATCGAGCACAACAAGTATGTCAACATCATCTTCAATGGCTTGATAGAAAATGGATTTGAGAGCACCCCCATAGCCTCTGTTGAATCTGTGACGAATAACATCTGCACCCATTCGGGTAGCAATCGCCGCACAACTGTCAGAGGACCCATCATCAACACAAATGACCTGATTCACATGCTCTTGAACTCGCATCAGAACTGTGCCGATGGTTTCTTCTTCGTTGTACATTGGCAAGCCGGCAACAATGTTCAAGTCGCCGCTTTCGTCGTACTCCATCAGTATATTCCGGACTCCGGCCCTGTTTAATTCTTGTTCCAAGATATCAGTAATTCGCCTGAAAACGCTTGTCAATTCTGCAACCGTTCATTCTGGGAGTAGGTGACTGAGAGTGGTCACGGCTCGCTCTCCATCGATCACTCGGCGCACAGCGGACATGCTGATCACCAGTGGAACGTAGCTTTGTCCATCACTTGTGGTGTACGTGTTGCAGTCGCTGAATGCACTGGTATTGACAGAGACTTTCAGTGCCCCGCCAGCATTGCTCTTGCGAACATACCCCACTAGTATTGAGGGGGTCCTGTCATCATTCTGTCCGTCGTTCATTTTCTCATCCTTCTCATCATTCTGTTTATTTGTCATTATTTCACATTCCTGGTGCTGATAATTCCCATCCTAGCACCATTGGATGGGAATCAGTGGACACAGTAGTATGTCTACTTGCAATCATGACCATCCTGCTCCACCGAATTTGAGGGCTATTATTCTAAGCATATCAAAGAAATCCATTTCCAGTGTCTTCCTATTTGTAGCATTCAGTTAGTGTACGTGAGCGGATGTCGGGATAACACAATCCTCAAACCAATTCCCTTGGTCGGCGGTGCGAACAACATGCTTCATCTGGTCACTGGAGGCGCTGGTTTCATCGGTTCTCATCTAGTCGATGAATTGGTTGCAAAGGGCCATAAAGTCAGAGTATTCGACAATCTTTCGAGTGGAAGAGAGGAATTCATTTCTGCTCACTCAAGTAGTGATGTTGAATTTCATCATGGAGATTTGCTGGATCTGGAAGCTGTTGTTTCATCAATGCAGGGAATAGACATGGTTTGGCATCTTGCAGCCAATCCGGATATCAGACTGGGCACCAGAGTTACTGATACTGACCTCAAACAAGGTACTGTCGCCACTTACAACGTTGTTGAGGCGATGCGACTATCAGGAGTCAAGGATATTGCCTTCTCATCATCTTCAGTGGTTTATGGGGAAGCGGCAGTCATGCCAACACCGGAGGATTTTGGGCCCTTGTTTCCAATTTCACTCTATGGGGCCAGTAAATTGGCTGGAGAAGGGTTGTTGACCTCATGGACAGGTACCTTTGGACTTCGATGCTGGATATTCCGTTTCGCAAACATAGTAGGTGCTCGTGGAACACATGGTGTCATTTTCGATTTCATCCACAAGTTGAAGGCCGATTCATCAAGATTGGAGGTTCTAGGAAATGGTCTGCAAGAAAAATCATACATGGAAGTCAATGATACTGCTAGAGCCATGATCCATATTGTGGAGCAGGCGGATGATGACATCAATTGCTACAATCTTGGCTCAGGCGATACTTGCTCGGTCAAGAGGATTGCAGAGATAGTGGTCGAAGAGAGTGGATTCAGTGATGTCAGTATCGAGTATACAGGTGGAGACAGAGGTTGGGCTGGAGATGTGCCCAAGGCGATGTTGGCTGTTGACCGCTTGTTCCAAAGCGGCTTCTCCCCCACCTTCAACAGTGAAGAGGCCATCAGACATACTGCCCGTAGCCTGATAGAGGAGATTGGGTTGCACGAATAGAGAGAGTGATTGAATGAAGATGACAGAATTTGCAAGACATTCCAGAGCCGCCAGTGATACCAGAGTTGGGAGCCTGTTGATGGTGATGGGTGTGTTTCTCATAGCAGTCATGATAGTATTCTCGACAACTGATGCAATACCGATGGGAGTTGATGAAGGAGAGATGCCTCCGAATATAGAAGGTAAGGCACATCGTAATGGGGCTGGAACTTCATGGGAGAATTTCGACCTCTATGAACTGACTTCCACTAATTGGACAGAGGGCGATTACAATGCGACTTGGTTTGTCATTGAGTTCATGTCCACGGACTGCCCAGTATGCATGGGCTTTGGAGATGAGATGGAGGAGTTGTCAGATGTTTGGAGCGGCAGAGTTTCTTTTATCGCAGTGGCTGTTGATTTCCAGTATAATGATGAATTCACTTCCACTCCCGAGGAGATCATCGCTTTCCAGGAAAAGACCGATTTCATGGGATGTGACCACGGTCATTCAAATTGTAATGAACGCGACGGAGGGCCTCATACCAACGTTCTATATGTTGATGACAGAGATGCTTCATCGATGGAGGATTGGGGGGTCTCTGGAACTCCAACGAGTTTCATTCTCAGCCCGAATGGTGTAGTCATCTGGAATCAGAAGAATAACGCCGGCGAAGATCTTGGAGAAGCATTGTTCAGAGTTGTTCCTGCTGAAGGGATGGGTGGTTGAGAATGGTGAACAGTAATATCTTGCTTGCAGGTCATGCTCTCATCATACTTGTTGGACTATTTGTTGCCTCTCCATATTCCCGTAGTCTGTACAAAGAAGACGGCTGGAGAAGAATGTTCAATTCGGCTAGAGATAGGATGTTGACTGGACTGACTCTAGTACTTCTGGGTGGCTTTACTGTCAGCACTCATACTTGGTGGTTCCATAACAAGTATCACGAGATGGGTGGTGACATCGGTTGCTCAGCATTCGGTTCCTTCAGTTGTGGAGACGTTTTGGCAAATGCCGATTACAACACTGTTCCTGTTATGGGACTCCCTTGGGGAATGGTGGGAATGTTGGCATTTGCACTTCTTGCATTTCTAGTAATCAGTGTACGTAAGGAACCTTCAGCATCTTGGGTTTCGATGTATCTCAATGCTGGATATGTCATTTCGGGCTTTGGAATCTTGATTGCATTATACCTGTTATACGTTGAGATATTCCCATTGGAGATGACCTTATGTCAATATTGCACTCTAGCCCATATCGCTGATGTCATAGCATTCATATTATTCCTCAAATTGAAGAATCATCAAGCCACCGATGAATGGGCTCCAGAAGTTGCTGCCGCTGCTCTTGTTGCCAAGGCTAGAGAGTCGCGCAGGAGTAATCGGAAGAAGAGCGGTGGTTTCGTCAAGCCGACCTCTCGTTCTGGAGATGAAGAGGAATGAGTCAGAAGGCTCTTGCTGGGATTCTGCTGATAACTGGGGCGATACTCGTTGGGGTAGTGTTGCAGAATTCAATGCAAGATGCGCCAGAAACAGAATCAAACAACGATCCCGATGATTCGGGAGAAACGCTACACCCTTCGAATTATTCTGGTGAGGATCATGCTCTGGCTTACGAATGTCTAGATTCTCATTCCAATTTATCGCAGCATTTCCATTCATTACTGACTATCTACATCGATGGGCAATTGGCTTCCATCCCAGAGGACACTGGTATAGGAACTACTGTTTGCGACGGCATGCATGTCATTCATACTCATGATTCGAGTGGCAAGTTACATGTTGAGACCAATGAACCCGTAGAGGTGGAATTAGGTGTTTTCTTCCAGATATGGGATGTATATTTCGCTGCAGATGGTATTGGTGACAAACGCGTTAATGAGACACATGAATTGGTCATGACAGTCAATGACGTTGAAGTCGAGACCTTCGGCGATCACATTCTCGCCGATGGACAACAGATAACCATCGATTACCGAGTCAAGGCATGATCAGGGATGATATGCCCCCGCTGTATCGAAATCTTTCTCGTGGGCGTGAGTCTCTACAGGTTCCATTCGAATGACGGTGACGTCAATCCTTTCGGTGTGTGAGTACTCCTCACGTAGTTCTGCAAAGAGATTCGCCTGAACGATCTGTAGGTTCTTCCCTTCAATCAATGATAGATGGTGGTAGGAGATGTTTTCCACATCAACCCTGTATTCCACCACCCACTCTTTCGTCGAGGATTCCTCCTCTTGTGTGGTTCCGTGTTCCCAGTGGCCTTCCATCAATACTCTCTTGTCCTGCTGCACCATAAAGGAAATGGTGTTCTTGCATCAGACAAGTAATGAATGGATTGAATAGGGAGCAGGTCAACGGTTGCATCCAGCCGGCTGAAAACCTCATTTTTTGTTAGGAATGACAATAATGATGCCAAATGCAAAGCTTGCCACAATGGCCCATACCCACAAGCCACTTTCTTCATCGACACCCTGGGCTGTTGCCATGGTATCGACAACTCCGAATGTAGTAGACTCGTTGATACTCTCATGTATTGCAATGAAGAACACATCATCATCCATGGTTTGATTACATTCCAGTTCGATCTCAACACCATTTGGGCTGTGAATGTTCTTATTGATGGTCCATCCTATTCCGCCCAATTCAGGTTCACTTTCTTCATCATCCAGTTCAATGGAAATAGAATTCAACAGTACATTGTTGAAAATCGTCTGTCCATTGCTCGCCAAACCCTTTCTTAATTCGACAATATTCTCCACCATCATGATGGTCACGCGAGTGTCATTCCTGTTCCCATCGGTTTCAAGGACCTGTAAGGATATAGTTACACTGTCTCCATCAGTAAGACTACTCATTGACATCTTGCTATTCGAAGTGCTTCTTGCCTCCTCCGCCATCACTTGACTGGATAACTCGCCGACATCCACAACCCCTTCTCCATAGAAATCGCCATTCAACCAGAAGGAAGGCGTTCTTGTTGCCTCAATGCCTAGGTATTGGTATCTCAATCTCATTGCTTCATTGAACAAGGGGTCGGAAACATCACCTGGTGGTGGATGAATGGTGACTGTGATCAAGCGTTGTGCATGCACTTCCTGCAATTCCACAATCTGTGGGTCTATTTGGGCGCAGAACACACACCATGTTGCTGTCAACTCTTCAAGCAGCAGTACATTTCCATCATCCTCCTCCTCCTTCCCCAAGACTTGTGTGGATGGAATGAACAGTAGAAGCGTGAGCAGAATGGCTGACACGGTTCTTGAGTGCATGGTGATTGCAGATGTTCTGGATTGATGATTCCTTCGCTTCCGTGATGCGACAGGCATATCCCGCACGGCTCAGCCGGCGGTTCGATAGAGATGTCTGATCGATGGGTTCAGGACCATCAACGAGATGCTTGGCGACGCCAAGCCGTTGCTGAGGGATACCGCGCTCGCTCCGCTTTCAAGTTGAAACAGATTCACAACAAATTCTCACTCATGTTGAAGGGCGACGTCGTGCTTGATGTTGGATG
>JASMHR010000023.1 GCA_030750665.1 Candidatus Poseidoniaceae archaeon | reverse complement strand
TGAGAGTGTGGATTTCCCATGGAATCCATCTTCATCCGCTTCAGAGTGGACTCTTAGTGAGCCGACAAGAATCAGGTGCAGTCCTTGGTGTCGCTTCTTGGCATCGATGATCAGTCGTGAAAGGCTTTGCATCATGCGAGGAATTTCAGGGTCATTTCGGTCTAGATTCTCACCAGGAGGATGGCCATGGAAATGAATCAGAACCTGTGCACTAGCCAATGCTGCATCGAGGAGGCGTGAATCTGACAAGGCCTCTTCTGGTACTTCTTCAGCGATGCCATCCAGCAGACTGAATAGATAGGGGGCGATGAAGCCCTCGTTGCCGGACACTGCTATTCGCATCTCACTCGGGCCTTCACTCACGCTTAGGGTTTAGAATGATTGCCATGCGTATCTGAATTATGTGTTGAATGAAAGTATCAGTAACCAGCAAGATGAACATTATGAATCTGGAGGATTTCGGGATTGAAGAGACATGTAAAAGAGATTTGTTTTGAAACGAACGTTCATGTCCATCCTATGCCACGAGTGCTCGTCCGTAGGACGAGGTGAAGGCCATGGTCGACCAACTTCCGAATCTCGGTAGAGAGTCAGAGATGCTTTCAGCAATGGGCATGGAATCGATGGATGAATTGTTTGCAGACATTCCCGATGAGGTGAGGATGAATGCCACACTACCACTTCCAGGTCCACAAAGTGAGGAGGAGATTCTTGCAGACGCTCGGCGACTGTTGGGTGCTAATGTTGCTCTCTCACAGAGGGTCTCGTTCCTTGGAGCAGGATTGTACCGCAATTTCGTCCCAAGCGCTGTTTTCCAGTTGATCAATCGAGGTGAATTCTTGACTGCGTATACACCATATCAGCCTGAGGTCTCACAAGGAATGCTACAGGCGATGTGGGAGTTCCAATCAATGGTTGCTGACCTTGTTGGTCTGCCGATATCAAACGTGAGTGTCTATGATGGCTCCACCGCTGCTGCGGAGGCATTGACCTGTGCAGTCAGGGTCCATAATCGCAAGGCATTGCAGAAGGACACAGTATGGGTCAGTGGATTGATTCCACCAGACAGAATGAGTGTGATTCACAACTATACACAAGGAGGAGGAATTGAGGTCAAGACTCTCAAACATAACGAGGACGGAACCTTGGACCTTGCTTCAGCTGCAAGAGCATCAGGTTCATGCGGCGTATATGTCGAACAACCGAATCCATTCGGAATCCTCGATGAAGGATTGACTGGACTGAAGGAGATACTCGGAGAGAACACTGCATTGATCGTCGGTGTGCAACCAACTTCATTGGGAATCATCGAGGCTCCAGGAGAATATGGAGCAGATATTGTGGTTGGAGAGGGACAACCATTAGGCAGTCCACTCACTTTTGGTGGCCCAGTCTATGGAATCTTCGCTTGTAAGGAAGCCTACCTCCGGCAGATGCCAGGGCGTATCGTAGGGCGCTCCGTCGATAGCAAAGGCAGGGAAGCCTACTGTCTCACATTATCCACTAGAGAACAGCACATTCGTCGTCACAGAGCAACCTCAAACATCTGCACCAATGAAACTCTCATCGCATTGATGGGTGCAATGCACATGGCATTGCTCGGACCTGAGGGGATACGCGACCTTGCGATTCGCAACATGGCTGCCTGTCAATCTCTCAAGGCCCAGATTGAAGATACTCCACGTCTTTCCTTGCTTCATCCCGACGCTGCACATTACAATGAATTCGCGATATCGTTGCCTGGAAAGGCTGCTGATGCATTGAGATATCTGGATGAATATGGAATCATTGGCGGCCTTGACCTTTCCACTTGGTATTCGGAAATGACGAATCAGTTGTTGGTATGTGCTACCGATCAAACAAGTTCGGAGGACATCGATTCATTAGTCAGACATCTGGGTCACTGGGCGAAGGAGGTGAAAGGATGAGTCACTTGCACACTCACCAAGGTGCGGAAGGTACAGGATATGCCCAACCCTCTCCATTGGCGTCTGCAGAAACTCTGAACATTCCGGATGGATTGAGAAGACAGAGATTACCTGCATTGCCAAGGTTGTCCGAACCAGAAGTGGTCCGGCATTACACTTGGTTATCAACTCGAAATTTTGGTATCGATACGGGTTTCTATCCTCTAGGCTCCTGTACCATGAAACACAATCCACGAGTCAACGAAGTGATTGCTCAACTACCTGGAATTGCAGATATCCATCCACTACAGCCGGAGAGTCACCTCCAAGGTCTTCTCTGCATCTTCTATGAGATGCAGGAAATGTTGGCCACTTGTTCAGGGATGGATGCAGTCACTCTACAACCGGTGGCTGGAGCCCAAGGAGAGTTCACCGCGATTCGTTGCATTCAGGAATATCATCGAATGATTGGACAAGATGGGCGAACCAAGGTCATCGTTCCAGATTCTGCTCACGGAACCAATCCCGCTAGTGCAGCGATGGCAGGATACGAGATAGTGGAAATTCCCAGTGCTGAAGATGGTCGTCTGGATCTCGAAGCACTGCGTACTGCTGTTGGAGATGATACTGCGGCGATGATGATCACCAATCCAAACACCTTGGGAATATTTGAGCCGGATATCGCTGAGGCTTCACAAATCGTTCATGATGCCGGCGGGCAGATGTATTACGACGGTGCAAATTTCAATGCCATTCTGGGTAAGACAAGCCCTGGGCTGATGGGCTTCGATGCTGTTCATTACAATCTGCACAAGACCTTCGCACAACCTCATGGCGGTGGTGGCCCTGGTTCAGGTCCAATCGGTGTCAAGAAGCATCTAGTAGACTTCCTTCCCGGTCCTATCGCAAAGCGCGTTCCATTGCGTAAAGATGAACCCGAAACTGAGGTTTCAGATGCATGGCGATACCATTGGTGGAGGCCGTCGAAGAGTATCGGAAAGGTCCAGCAGTGGCACGGAAATGCGGGCGCAATCATACGTTCGTGGGCATTCTATCGTCGCTATGGAAATGAATTGGAGACGATGACTGAGCATGCTGTTCTCAATGCCAATTATCTAAGGCACAGAATAACTTCAGAAGCGGAATCCCAAGGAGTGGCTGACAGTTTCAACGACGGCGCCCCTGCTGATGTGGTCAAGCACGAATTCACCCTTTCATTGGCACCTCTCAAAGAGGCCAAAGGGGTTGGTGCAATGGATGTCGCCAAGGGTCTGCTCGATCATGGCTACATGGCTCCAACAGTTTACTTCCCACTTGTGGTTCCAGAATGTGTCATGGTTGAACCAACTGAGACTGAATCCAAGGAAGTTCTCGATGCCTTCGCAGCGAATTTCGTCAAAGTACTGCAGGAAGATGCTGAGACCCTGCATGCTGCTCCAAAGTCAACTCCGGTTGGCAGGGTCGATGAAGTCCATGCTGCGCGCAACCTGTGGCTCAAACATGACACTGAACAAGAAGAGTAATCAATTTCTTCGTAGCAGGATAGCAGCCAATCCTAGAGTTAGGAACATCTCCAATGGGGCACCGAACCAAGGCATTGTCTTCTCTTCCATCGCTGGCTCTTTATCGGTATTGATCCATGGAACCTCCATCTCCTCAGGGTCATAGTCTCCTTCCTTGATGATGAACCAATCAGCATCTCTAGGAATTGTTTCACTGACGAATTCTGCCCCATCATTGTTGACAAGGAAATCATCCTCGATTCGAATGCCGAATTCCAACTCCTCGATGTAAATCCCCGGCTCGATGGTGACCGCATCGATATTGGTCAAGAAATCCTGATTGTAGGTCATTCCGAAGAGTGGGTCATCAGCTCCCGATGAGAGCAGTGGTCTCTCATGTACGCATACCCCGAATCCATGGCCTAGACTGTGGATGAAGTATTCTCCATAACCCTTTGATTCAATGTACTGCCGAGCCAGATTATCCAGTGTCCATGCTTGGGTTCCAGCCTCGATGATTGGGAAGGTCAGGTTCTGTGCTTCATAGACAGTCATGTAAGCATCAAGTTCAGTTTCAGTAGGTTCGCCCAATACATAGGTGCGGGTTATGTCAGAGACCCAGTCATCCACCCTAGCACCAAGGTCGACGACCACAACGTCACCAGGTCCAACGATTCTTGGTCCAGCACCATTGTTATCTGGGTCTCCATGCGGTATCGCTCCATTCGGGCCACTGGCCACGATGGTGTCAAAGGAAGGCCAATCAGGGTTTGAGCCGTTCTCAATCATCGCTCTGTCAATCTCATCTCTAATCTGAGCCTCGCTCAGATTCTCTCCCATCATCGCTCTCCACAGCATGAAACGAGCAGTCTCCTGTCCAATCTTTGAGATTTCAACGGTTTCTCGAATCGCTCCATCCTTGTTCGGCGATAATCCTTCAGCCGCAGGTGGAGCCTGATTGTCCCAGATTCGCTGTGGTTCAGTATCAAGACATGCACTCGCCTGAGGAAGTAGCAATATCCCTACCAAGAGACCACAGAGCAGGGTGGGGGCGGTCCTCATCAACAATCGCTTGTATGGACTCTCATGTATGGGTTTCCATCCCAAGATGTTGCATTACAGCAGCACTCAAGAGATGAACCAGTGAGCGAGTCCCATGTCGGGACAGGGCGTGAACGGAAGGGAATCCGGTCAGTTCCTCGATGGAGACCCTGCATGGTGGGTGGCTGCACCACCTCGAAAAGGTCGTGATGAAACTGAAACAATCCGTGTGGAACGGTTGTGGTCGGGACATCAGAATCGTCAATCCATGGACATGACCCCACCCGATTCATGGAAAGGTTGGAAGCGTCAACGCGAGAGGCCGATGTTGACATGGTTCCTCTTTCCTGTGACATGGTCCGCACTCTTTCTGGCAGTAGGTTTCATCTTCCTATTCTTCGATCAAGACAAGTCATTCTCGCCTTGGATTGGAGCAGGTCTTAGTCTGTTAGCGCCAACTTCACTATTCCTGTGCGCCATGTTCATCATCTCCAAACGATTCTCTGAAAACGCTTTGACCATCATTCTCAGGAGCGTGAGGAGTTACTGGAATCTAGGGCCGTCGATACTGATATTGCTGGCCATATGGTGGTGCTGGGATGGTAAATTAGACCCCTCTGACCCTTTCTGGTTCGCTTTCACTTTCCTCTCTCTTGTCTCTTGGTTATGGTGGACAGCAAGTGTATCTCAGGCCCTGTCAATCAGATCAGCCAGATGGTTGCTACCTGTTGTGAAGCAAGTGATTCTGCCGCGTGCAGACATGGAATCCACGGGATGGGAATGGAAACAGCCCCACGAATTGTGGGCTCCAGCCCGATTGGCTATACTCCGTATTGGTGGAGAGGGTAGTTTGGTCCTGAACGGTGAACTTCTCGGCAAGACAGCTTTTCTCTCGTTACATTGGGAGACTCCACAGGGATGGACGTGGGACCCGTGGCAGTCGAGGGAGCAGGTGGTGCCAATGTCAGAATTGTGCAATTTCTTTTCAATATCAGTCGATCACGGAGCAGTGGTTTCGGTATTGCGCGGACTTGATGTTTCTTCACTTTCAGTGCTGAAGTACAAGTGGCCAGATTGGTGCAGGCCAGAGGTTTTGGTAGAACCTGAGGAAGAATGACACATTCACTTTCTCCTGCACTCTCATGGAAATCAACAACCATGCTTCTCATTACCTTGAGTCGGGGATGGAATGGAGTTGGACTTACCGTTGGATATGAGAGGAATTGCTGCATCGTGGTTGAACCAACGTCGCCGTGGACGCCGAACCGTATCTTGGTATGCCCCGTGGTCCCGTGATGAAGACCCCTTGCCACCTTCGATATTGGCCCGATTGCCCGCTATCAAGCGAATGCGATTACTGCGATTGATCGGCTTGGATGGGGCCGGACATGGCCCGTGGCTCGCCCAAGCTGCAGGAACGGCCGCCAGACTTGGTCGCCATCGTTTGGCCCGAAATCTGATGTTCGCATGGTTGGATGGTGAACTCCCAGGTCCTGAGGATGCAACCACGGCACGTGCATTACTCGAAATTGAACGTAATCGTCTCAAATCAGTAATGCAGTGGCGGCGAGAATGGCCTTGTGGAGTCATTCATATCGAGGATATGCCAGCATGGTTGGTCCCTCCAGCAATAAGACTGCTACGCCAAATGGGGAGAAAGGGCCCCATTCACCTGCTAAGTGGGGGGCACCTTCTGAAACCAGGACGCTGGAGTTGGTATGTTCCCGCAGGGGTTTGGCATCCTGCAAAGGTAGAGGTGATGCAGCAATTGAATCGTGACGGCCTCAGGGTGGAACAAATCGCCCCTGTTGATGCATGATTCGGGATACTTTCCCCGCTCGGCACCTTGATGAACCGGACTCGGGTCGATGCTCGACATGGACATCACCATCATGCTTGGTTCCAAGTCCGACATGCCGGTTGCAGACAAGTGTACCAAGGTTCTCGATCAGTTTGGAATTGATTATCAATTAAGAGTAGCTTCTGCTCATCGTTCACCCGCTTTTGTGGAACAATTGGTGAGTGATGCTCTCGAACAGGGGAACAAGGTATTCATCGCCATGGCGGGTCTTGCAGCAGCACTTCCCGGAGCGGTTGCAGCCATGACTATTCGTCCAGTGATTGGCGTTCCATGTGGAGGCAAGGTTCCATTTGACAGTCTGTTGTCAATCGCTCAGTTGCCCCCTGGAGTTCCTGCTGCCACGGTAGGTGTGGACCGCGGTGAGAATGCAGCATGGTTGGCATTACAGATACTTGCACTGTCAGATGAAGATATTGCTGCTGCTTTGGTCGAGGAGAAATCTGCTGCTGTAGAGAGAGTCAAACAGATGGACCGTGAAGTCCAGAGGTGAATCCATGTTTGATGTCGCCGCATTTGTAGACGAGGCCGTGTCCGCATTGAAAGAGAAGATTACAGAGACAGCAATTATCGCTTGTTCTGGTGGAGTTGATTCCTCTGTTGCCGCAGTATTGGCAAATCAGGCCGTTGGTGGGCTTCTGCATTGCGTATACGTGGATACTGGATTCATGCGCAAGAATGAGACCGCCGAAATCGAAGATATGCTCGGTGAAATGGGCTTGAATTTGACGGTTGTCAAGGCAACTGATCGATACTTCGAGGCGCTTGAAGGAGTTACAGAACCTGAACACAAGCGCAAGGTCATCGGTGAGATGTTCATCCGTATCTTTGAGGAGGAGCAACAGAAAGTAGGTGCCAAGTGTCTGGTTCAGGGTACCATTGCTCCAGATTGGATTGAATCCGGAGGAGGAGTTAGAGACACGATCAAAAGCCATCACAACGTTGGCGGTCTACCAGAGGATATGACTCTCGAAGTGGTTGAACCCCTACGCGACCTCTACAAGGATGAAGTAAGGATGGTGGCACATCATTTAGGCATCTCAGTCGCTGACCGTCAACCATTCCCTGGGCCTGGATTGGCTGTACGCTGTCTAGGGGAATTGACTCCTCATCGTGTGGAGGTGGTCAGAGAAGCTTGCCACATTGTTGAGGAAGAACTCGAAGCATCTCATGAGCGTGGAGAGATAGAGATTCCATGGCAGTATTTCGCGGCGATTCTTCCAGTCCGTTCAGTAGGTGTTCATGGCGATGTCCGTGCCTATGGTGAGACTGTTGTCGTTCGTGCGGTGGCGAGTCTTGATGGGATGAGTGCTCGATACTCTGAGATTCCACATTCGGTATTGCAGAAGATATCGACGAGGATAACCAACGCGGTGAAGGGTTCAGTCAATCGTGTTGTTTACGATATCACTCACAAACCTCCAGGAACCATTGAATGGGAATGATGGAAGTCTGGGCCGTGGGTAGGACGGCCCGCGTACGTGAGCGCGATGGGTTCAAGGCAGCAGGTTGGCCCGAAGAAACCATGGGGATGAGGAATTCGTTCGCTCTCATCTTTGTTCTAACATGTCTTTTAGGGTCCTCACTTGGCGCTTTGATAGAAGAACCAGTTTCAATTGAGACACCGCCAATTCAGCCATCTTTCCATCAGGAGGAATTACAATTGTTGGAGGATCCAATTGACCCAGCATTGAAGCATGTTCTGAAGCAAACCCCTACCGATTCCTTGCTTGAGGTCATTATTCAGTTTGATGATCGACTTGCTGATGACTCAGATATTGAATGGCTGGCCGGCCATGGGGTGACCGGCTTGCATCTGACCACAGTCGTACCGAGCGTTTTTGCTCGCGGTCCAGCATCCGCCATCGCTTCCTTGGCAGATGAGTCCGAAGTCATGTGGGTGGAATGGAATGCTCCATTGGAATTGCAGATGAACACCACGGTAGACGTCATCGGAGCCAGCGATGTATGGGACAGAGAGATTCTGACCAAGGCTGGAGGAAAACACCCGAGTCACCCGTCGATAACGGGCAAGGGTGTGACAGTGGTGGTTCTTGATTCAGGAATCGATGCAACTCATCCAGACCTCGATTATGATTTCCAGAATCCAAACAATCCCAGTGTGCCGGATGATGATGACAAGGTCATCTACAATGCTAAACTCGATCAGGGTTCAGGTTCGTCGACTCCTGCCTTTGCTTGGGTGCCGTTGCAGAATACTGACACCACCAGTGGTCATGGAACACATTGTGCTGGAACCGTGGCCGGTAATGGAGATGCAAGTGCAGGTGACAAACGGGGAGTTGCTCCAGATGCATGGTTGATCGGATTGTCGATGGGAGAGGCTGCATTCACCATCGATGAGTACTCAGGGCTCGAATATACCTACCAGTTATCAGAATCTGGTTCAGCGACTCAACAAGCATGGAACATACGAGTGGTAACCAATTCGTGGGGCCCAGGATTCCCATTTGATTCCTATGATCCCAATGATCTGACGGTGCAGATCATCGAGAAACTCTCCTATGACAACAACGTGGCAGTGATATTTGCAAACGGTAATGATGGGGGAGATGGAGAGGATGACCGTTCGAATATCTTCGCCAAGGTTCCTAGCGCCATCGGAGTGGCGGCATCAAATCGAGATGGCGTCGGCATGGCTGATTTCTCTAGTCGAGGTATTCAGAGCGATATCGGGACATGGCCGGATATTGCAGCGCCCGGTGTAGATATCTGGAGTGCTGCTGCGCGTACAACCATGATTGGTGGTGGAACTGGGGCAGGGGATGTTGCTAGCGGAGACCTCGACTACTACTACTTGTCAATCAGCGGGACAAGTATGGCTACACCTCATGTTGCAGGTCTGGCTGCCTTGATGTTTCAGGCTGCGCCATCGTTGAAGATGAGCATTGTCGATGAGGATTTGGCCGTCGAAGGAGATGTTGAACTCCATGACCCTTCGGGGATTTCACCTCCAGTCTCTGCTAAACGCCCAATCCATGAGGTTGAATTGATCATGAAATTGACAGCGAACCGTATTGAGAGTGGAGACAATCTAGCAGATTCTTCAGCCACTGGCCTTGATGGTCGGGAACTCGATCATGTTCAAGGATACGGACTCATCGATTCAGAGGAGGCAGTCGCACTGGCATTGACTCTGGAACAATTGCGTGATGATGACCCTGATGCAACTGTTTGGGATGCATACAACATTTCACAAATGGTTATTCGCGATGAGATTGAGACAGTTAAGGGTGACCAGTTGGATGCAGAATGGGAGGGTGAGTTTGCAGTATTCGCTTCGGGCAGCGACTTCCCACCTGCAAGTGCTCATCGCAAGGAGATATGGATACCAAAGGGTACCACAAGAGTGGTGGCGACGATGGAATATACGCCACTATCAAGCAATATTCTTTGTCCTACAGGTGCCAATCTGAGGCTTGCTCTAGATGCTGATGGCGACGGTTCTTACGAGAATGGTGACATCAATGGTGATGAGATTGAATTCGTCGGTGGAAAGGAAAATGGAGGTTGGTGGGGTTTTGACGTCCAAGGAAATGCGATTGGAACGTGCCTGACGCCCAACCCAAGCACGCCCGGTCCGCGTTCTCCATATTCAATCCACGTGGAGGTATGGCTTGCTCCAGGCAAGGTGGAGATGGATAGGTTCCAATCTCGAGACTGGGAAGTCTCCGGAGCATCATCCACTACAGTATCGATGGATCGAACATTCTTCCAGCACATAGACTCCTTTGATGATGGAAGTACACCGCAATCAGGTTTCACCGGCATGTTTGCTTGGATGGCAGAGAATTGGTGGCTTCCTACTCTATTGGCATTGTTGTTGATGGTCTTCATCCTAGCCTTGAATGAGCAATCGAGAGAAGCCTTCCTTTCTTGGCGTGAGCAAAGACAGTATGAAACTGAAAATATCGAAACAGAAGTTTTCGAGGCAGAAGTGTTGGAGGCCAGCATCATTGATTCTGATAGTGAACGTGAACCCGCTCCACCACCGGTGGTTGAGACTTCAGCAAGAACTTCATTATTGGAAGCAGCCGCCCAGATGAAGGAACAGGATGATATCTTTCTCGAGGCAGAGGTAATTGATGCTGAACTTGCAGACTGACCGTGATTCTCAATTCTGAATGATGCAACAATGCAGCCTGAAGAATGCACATACAGAGCGCCGCTTGCCGGGTTCGAACCGGCGACCTTGGGATTAACAGTCCCACGCTCCACCAACTAAGCTAAAGCGGCAGCGAATCGCCGAATCGCCATCCCCTTATGACCGCTACGGCTGAGCAACAAGTCATTCAATGACCTCAATGAGTCGTTCATGGATGGAGACGGGGGAATGAGAGATGCCGATACAGGATTCCAATCGTTGCATTTGGTATTCATCCAAATCTTCTTCTCGGTGAAGAACTGTTAGAATCAAATCTCCTTCTTTCACTTGTTTTCCAATCTCTGAGTTGATCACTGCACCTACTCCATGGTCGATGTCATCTTCTGCTGAAACGCGCCCTGCTCCTAATTCACACAACACCTTGGATAATTCCATAGCATCGATATTCTCGACCCATCCATCCGTTGCCGAGTGCAAGGTGAATGAGTAGGGGGCGAAATCAATATGCGAAGATATGTCATTCAGAACCTGTTGTGATACACCTTGAGCGGCACACATACTACGAAAATGAGCGGCTGCACTGCCATTGGACAGGGTTTCAAGCACCCTCATCTGCCCTTGCTCAACTGATTCAACCAATCCACTCATCTGTAGAAGATGGGCACCCTGTATCGCAATCAGAGAGATGCTGTCCCACGAACCTGTTCCATCAAGAATATCAATTATCTCAATCACTTCATGTGAGTTTCCAATATGTGTTCCAATCGGTAGGTCCATCTGAGTCAACAACACTCTGACATTCATACCCAACCCTTTACCAACTTCAATCATTGAATGGGCCAGTTCTCTCGCCTCCTCGATGTGCTGCATAAATGCCGCTGAGCCGACCTTGATATCCAGAACTAGATTCTCCACACCTTCTGCAGATTTCTTGGATATTATCGAGGCAGTGATCAGCGGAATGGACGGGACAGTAGCAGTTACATCTCGAATGGCATAGAGCACCCCATCTGCGGGGGCTATTCTTTGGCTTTGTGCATAGATACAGCATCCTGCAGATTCGATGGCAGCTCGAATCTCTTGTTCGCCACCATCGGAGTTGAAACCGGGTATGGATTCGAGTTTGTCGATGGTCCCTCCGGTATGCGCAAGCCCTCTTCCTGAAATCATTGGAACTTTGAGCCCGCATGCGGCCAAAGCAGGAGCCAACACCAAACTCATCTTGTCTCCAACACCTCCAGTAGAGTGTTTGTCCACATACAGATTCTTGTCGACTCCCCAATCAATGACTTCTCCTGAATCGCGCATGAGTCTTGTGAATTCGGTGAGTTCATCCATAGTCATTCCATTCTGAAATACCGCCATCAGCCAAGCACCTATCTGTTCATTTGGGATATTTCCTGCTGCGACTTCTTCAATGAAATGTTTCATCTGTTCGTTGGTCAGCACCAACCCATCACGCTTGGTTTCGATGATATTGGGGATTAGCATGGGATCATCTCAGGAGTTCACTCCAATCTCAATCAGTCTTTGGTGCAGATATTCACCTGCAGTTTTTGAATCATAGAGCGCTTCTCCTCCAGGCGCTGATAGCAACTCTTCGTCTGGCGCAAGATCAACATCATCCAAGATGAAGAACTCCTTGGCTTCTGGGTATGCTGAATCGATTTCATCAAGGGGAATGTCGCGTCTCTCAAGAGCAAAGAATCTGATATTCTTGAGGGCACCCCCCATTCCTTGAATGAATCGTTCTGTCCTTTCAGTATCTCCACTAAGAAAATCAGTAAAGTCACAAATGGGAATGCCCTCACTTCCACTGCGCCGCATATCTATCCCTGTTCTATGAGGAGAGGTCCTCCACAATAAACTTGGCAATTAGTTAGAGGAGTTGTCGTACCATTCCTTCAATTGTTCCTGCGTCCATCCTTGATCGATGTATGTTTGCACAGTTTCCATGGTCCAACCTGGGAATAGTGACATGTCTATCGACGCCTCAGGAGGTGTCGTGCTCGCTTCCACTGCTGTTGAGCCATCTAGTACGGGCATTCCAGCGGAGGCATCCAGCACGGGCATTGACAATTGCTCAATATCCACAATCTCTTGCTCCAACATCATGGCCTTGTTCAGAACATCGTTCTCCCCCTTTTTCTGTAATAGATTGAGGAACAACCAACCTCCAAGCAAGATTCCAGAAGTGATCATAACCACTGTGAACACTGTCCCTGCAATTCCCTTTTCATCGTCGTTTGAGTTGGATTTCGCCAGTTCTGCCAATTGCTCTGCTGAGCAGCCGTTAATGTTGACACTCTGATCATCAGGTGTCTCTAGACAATCATCGAAATCATCCAAGATTCCATCGTCATCTTCATCCAATTGTGAAGGACTACATCCTCGGTAACTCTCATCTGCCACTGGACCTCCTGCGCCAATGGCAATTTCTGAAGCAGGAGTGTTTGGACAGTTGTCAACATCATTCAGAACTCCATCGTCATCGTGGTCATCAATGGATCTCTGTTCGGATGAACAGCCATCTCCATCAACCGGTGAGCCAATCGTAGTATCGGGACAATCATCGTACTGGTCTTCTACTCCATCGATATCGGAATCAGGTGCGGCATCGGCACCACAATTCCATTGGATGCCATCATTGACACCATTCTTGTCGATATCTGTTTCAGTCATGGCTTCCCTGATGCTTTCATCAATGACTGTCTGAGAGCCGCCTTGAGACAACTCAAGAGCCAAAGTTATCTCGAATGAATCTGAGAGGCAGTCTCCATCTGTATCATTAGAGTGAGGGTTTCCAGAATACTTGAATTCGTCGAGATGTGAGAGACCATCTCTGTCTGAATCATCTCCTTCCTCTCCGTGGACACCAGTACTTGAGTAGGGGTTGGTTCGGTTTAGCCCGTTCTCCACTTCCCAGAAGTCAGGGAGCCCATCAGCATCTGTATCGGTGCTTGAATTGAGTCTGTTCCAATCATCCATCCAATGTGCACGCATGTATGAGGCGATTTCCTGAGAATTGATGATGACCCCCATCTCGCGATTGCGAATGATAGCATTCGCACCCCAGTTGGCGGAGGAGAATAGAGTCAGTTCCCCGTCAACAATGACTCCCTTGTTGTGTACCTTGATCACATCATCCGAATCTGACATGATGACTGCTGAAGCATCCCAACCATTGGTGGCATTCCATACATTATTGAACTCATCAACCGCTTCCTGAATCTCTTCATCATAGTAATAGCCGTTGATGATCATTCGAATACTCACTCCTCGCTGAGCCGCATCAGAAAGGGCCTCAAGCAATGGGCTGGGCCCCCATCCCCAATACCAATCCATATCGAGATATTGTAGCGATAATAGCAATTCATCATCCGCTTGATCCATCAACCATACCAGACCGTCCATACAGTCATCTGGACAAGTCAACAAGCGCCCTTCCACAGGTCCAGTAGTGGTGAGTGAAGAGACGGGTGCAGAATGTGTTTCATCTGCAGGAGCAGGAGTTGACCATCCACTTGGTGTGCCTTGAGTAGAGGATGAAGCCTGATGGTTCTTGATATGTGGGTGTTCTGGATTTTCATCCCATTCCAGTCTCTCCAGTACTAGAGAGGCGACATCTATTGAATCGACGATGACTCCCCAATCTACATTCCCTGCATTATCATCAAGGGGTAAAGTGGATCTGCCCCAGTTTCCAGAACCAATCCAGACACTGCTATCATCAAGTACAGCCACTTTGCTGTGCAGATAGGAATAAGGCCCATATGGTGCATCTGAATAGTCGGGCTCTCCGAACCAGAACACTTCAACTCCAGAGGCGGCAAGGTCGCTTGCATAGCCTCTCTGTAATCTCAGTGAATAGTCACTCCACCAAGTATCTCCCTCATCGAGAACGACAGTCACATTCACGCCATTCTGTGCTGCTTGTCTCAGAGCGAATGAGATTTCAGGACTATGGATCTGATACATGTGGACATGTAGACTCTCTTGTGCGGAGTCAATCCAATCGAGAATCTGAGATAGAGAACCGCCCGGTGAGACGGTTGGAGTCACTGAACCAGTGCTTGAGAAAGTTGGGGTGGAACAAATGTTGCTGGCCCCGATTCTGCTCCAACGAGTTGTCCAATCAGCACTGGTGTTGCTGTCTGGGATATTGCTGCATCCATCTCCTCTGACGTAGATATGTCCGTAACTGGAACCATTTGGTTCGCTCATCGCAGCCCCGCTCCATCCTTCGATAACAGGATTTGCATTACCGTAAACGACCGTGTCTTGAACACTTCCATCTGGAGCAATCAATTGCAAGGCTGCTCCACTATTTGTGAGGTAGACAGAGGAATTCATGACCGAATTGGCTGAGGTGGCATCAACTCCGGAATCTAGCCTCAGACTTTCGGCATCGGGGCTGATGACGACGGAGTCACCTTGATTCAAGATGAGGCTGGTGAAACGTGCTTCGTATGTATCTCCACCAAGTTTGGTACGTCTTATCATGAAGTTCGTCAGATCCACTGCGGACTCACCGAGATTAGATAATTCGAAGAATTCGTTGTTTCTAGTTGTGTATGAGGTTTCATCCGGCATCAGTCGAGTGAACAATATCTCAGCATCGAAGTCGTAGTCATCCGGATCAGGATTCTCTTCTCCGGGTGTGGGCCACAACATGGCTTTCCAATCCGCAGAAAGATCATTCAGGTCAGGTCCCAGAGTGCGACAATCGGTAGTAACTGTCCATTGTACTGAATGTCTGTTATCTCCATTTGGGTCGAGGAGTTCTATGCTGTCGCCATATCCACTGATGAACCAGACTGGAGCCAATACTACGATGTAAGCTCCGGGTTCAACGATAGTTGCATCTGGTGCTGTTTCGCTGACATTCCATATGCGGTCATGCCGTATCAGAACTGAATCTCCATCTCCACTGAGCATTGACCAACGAGAGATATTGACAACTTCATTGCCATGATTGTGAATCTCGACCCAGTCATCGTATGGTTCTACACTGTCGTCATAACAGTGTGGGAGAACTTCGTTCAATGTCAGAGTTGTTGGCCCGCTATAGTTTCCGAATTCGGGATTAGGAGTTCCAGGAGTGGGCCACATCGATTGAATCCACTCAGAATCGGGTAATGTTGGATGAGCAACCAGTGTCTCTCCTTCAGTAGCATTGTTCGTCCACAGCACAGTGTGCATTGAGGTTTCATTTTCATCGAGCAATGCAACAGAATCGCCATTGCTGTTCCTTAGATAGAATGTTGAGGAACCATTTGACATGATGACTGCAAATTCACCGGCTGCAAGCGAAGTGTTTTCCTTGCCTAGCATTCTTTCAGCAGTTATTGCGAAGTTCTTGTATCCTCCAGCCTGTAGTTTCCAACCTGCAAGGTCCACGGTGTCATTACCGATGTTCAATAATTCGACCCATTCTCCGTTTGGCCATGTCGCAGTATCGTTTCCATATGGATTGGGCATCACTTCATTGATTACTACCATCGCTTCAGTGGAGACTCCAGTAGATGGATTCTCTTCCCCAGGCGTTCCATATGGTGCCGGCTCCCATGGTGCAGTGAAGTCTTCTTGTCGAATCAATGAGATGTTTTCTCCATGGTCATTGTCCCAATAGAGAACATCAAGGATGGTTCCAAGCTCATCTTTCAGACAGAGGTGATTGAAATCATTCCATAGGGTGGTGTCTCCGATGAATTCAATCAGTCGATATCCACCTGCAGTTATCATCATGCCATCACCGACCAATGAATCATTCAATGTGGTTTGATTCCCAATTCCATCGACCAGTGTCCAACCGGTCAGGTCGATGTCAATAGAATCATTGTTGTACAATTCTAGCCATTCACCGCCACTCTCATACATGTTTCCATCCGCAGTGGAATTGGGTAGAACCTCATTGAACGAGATCGGGCTTTGGTCTTCAATAATCAAATCGATTGTTGCTGCATTCGCCTCCCCGGGTGTAGGGAATACTGCAGTCTGCATAGATCCGCTTGAATCCTTGATCAGACTCATTCCCGAGCGAGCCTTCGACCATGACACCTTCTCAGAGATAGTGCCATTTGGCCATTTCAAGAACAGTTCCTCCTGTCCATTATTCAATACTCCATATGCGTTGTTTGAAGCGTTCACTGCGATAATTGCATATTCGTTGACACCAAGGGCCCAGGTGTTGGAATCAGCGGCATCGTATCCAAGCATGTGGCTCTCATTCAATGTGATGATGTTGCCAGCAGAATCCGTTAGATTCCACCCTGAAACATCGAATGGTGTGCTTCCATTGTTGTAGACTTCAATCCATTCTCCACCAGGCCATGATTCATTGTCATACGATGGCCATGGATTGGGCATCACTTCGCTGATCAACAGGTCAGAGTAGTAGTACGTGGGTGGCTGTGCTCCACTATTGTTGGAGCCAGGGGTAGGGCTTGCAGAAGACACCCAGTCTGCGGAGGCATTTGCAGGGTCTTCAACATAGGAGACTCCTGATTGTACACTTCCCCAAGATGCTTCGTCGCTGAAACTACTACTGGAATCGTAGAGGCTGAGCGCATCCCCAGTATTGGTCATGTAAAAATTGGCAGAAGCGTTTCTTGCAATCACCTTGAAATCGCCAGGACTGATTGTCCAAGATGCTGAATCACTGGAATTATAGTCAACAATGCTCAAACTGTCAAATGTCAACTGTTTGCCGTTGCTGTTCTGCACATACCAGCCAGATAATGAGACGTCGCTACTACCAGTATTAGTTACCTCAAACCACTCTCCTCCTGGCCATGCCGCATCATCATATCCATTTGGATTTGGCATGGCCTCATTCAAACAAAGGTCTGTGCCACAGGGTTGTGATCTGGCTGAGGAGGCATCGGTTTCCAGCACCTCCAACTCTTCTCCTGGGATGAGTGCAACAAGGCTGGAAGTGAGCAACAAAATTGTCAGAAGGATTGAGTTTCGGGCCAACATTTTCTCACATCAGCGCCTTAGCGCCGTTCCATGCGGGGCGGTCAAGGAACATCAAGCATTCCTGTGTGTTATTTCAGATGAATCCGAAGGCATCGAATTTTTGTGCGAATGTATAGATCATGATTGGCACTAGAATAATGCCCATTCCATGACTCCTTCGGATTCCCATCCGAGGTGGCATCAATCCCATGACCACGCCCACGATCAACACCCCAATGCCAATCCATCCGGTCGAGAGATAGACGAGTATAGTGACGAAGATGATGACTGAGAGAACCATGGTCTGGAGAGGAATCAACTCATGCAGTTTGAGGATGCCTTTTCCGACCTTGAACATCAATGGGACTGCAATCAACCCCGAAGCGACGCATACAGCCAGCAATCGTACGAAATCAGCACTTGGCTCGTTCGCCGCCCATTTGTCGATGGGGTACATCATCTTCAGAGCAAGAGTGGCTCCAGAACGTGAACGCCCAATGATGTAAAGGAAGCCAAGTACCATCACGGTCACCGCGGTATTGACCGCTGAAAGGATTGCAATTATCTCGAGGTCTTGTTCAGCGTGTGGGTCTTCGATGACTTCTCCAGCGGCTTCCCTCCTTGCTCTCTCGAGAATCTCTTCATGGGTCAGAACCGGTAGCATTCCATTCTCGAAATCCATGCCATACCCCTCTTTGCCTTGCGCCTTGGCTACGACATTTCTTCCACCCATTACCAGAACAGTGGCTTGGGCGGCGGTCATGCCAGGGAGAACACCCATGCAACCACCTGCAACCGCTGACCAGAAACATGGGACAATCAATGGTCCTGCTGGGGGTAAATCCCAGTCATCTTTCTGGGGAGGTAGTTCACTTGTTGTGGCATAGATGTCGATGAGATTGGCAATACCGAACAAACCGGCCAGTGAAGGAAGTAATAGACTTGCATTTGGCATTCCTACTGGGGAGCGAGCAGGTAATGCGAATACTGCCCAGCCATACATTCCAGCAAGCAGGAAGAAACCGGTTGCGGCCAAGAATCCTGCAAAACGTGAATCTTCCCCCAATCTCCCTCCGCTCAACTGACGCACCCATTGCGGCCAAGTCAAACGGGTGGTTTCTGTCACTAGAAGCAGTGCAGAGATGACCAGTAGAATCCATGGTAATGCGTCTCTCATCTCTTGATAGAGCCCCATCTCTGGTCCGAAAACAATGCGCGCAACAATGATCAGTGGTAGACTGAGCAATAGTCCAAGTTGCGAACCACGAGCCGAATATGCAACCCCCTTGGCCGCCTGTCCTGCTAACAACATTCGATGCCCTGGTAGCAAGGATAGAGCAGTATCTCCATCAGGCGCTCCAATCAGTGCCGAAGGGATATAATTCAGAAAGGTGTGGACTGTTCCACAAGAGACGATCAGTGTAGCCACTGCTGAAAGTGGAATGCCTGTACTCAACAGTGTAGGGGATATTGCGAGTAGTATCAATGCCACATTGTTGACGTGGAATCCGGGAATCAGGCCAGTCAAGGTACCCATGATTATTCCTGCGAGCATCGAGCCGAGCAGCCAAGACAATTCAATTTCCCACGACATGGAAAAACCTCATCCCTCTCCAGTTCCACAACAGTTATCAGGTGTGGATTCTCCATCAATTGGGTCGCTGTTGGCCAAGACCTCTTCGGTATCAGTGAACCCATCTCCATCACTATCGACTTCATTGACGTCGGTCTCATGAACCTCGTTCTCTGAATAGTCGGATAGGCCATCACCATCGCTGTCCATTGCGCTTGCATGAGACAGACAGAGGAAGTTCGTTCGATTGTTGATGTCCTGTTTTTCAATGAGTCTGCCATACCAAGGTTGACTATGGTTCATTGCAGCCAGAGACAGGTTTGCCAATCCCTGTGTTTCTGCACACACTCTGTCTGAAGTGCCAGGTCGTACGATCCATGTCACACCAGAACCATCTGCATCGAGCATCTTGCCTTCGATATAGACCAGATTGTTCTCAGCATAACCCCAAACCACTACGTCGGTATCCCATGACAATGTTTCAGCAGGCAATGGGTTTCCTTGCAATGTCCACTGTTGAGCAACTAGATTGAGGCTTCCGTACTCGGGACTCCAACTCACTGTGACCGTCATCTCGAGACGTTGTCCTTCCTCTATCCATTCTTGTCTTGAGGATTGGAATTGGACATAGACACTGACCTTGTCATCCTTCCAAGATTGTGCATCCCTCACCGATGCACTCGAATCTTCCGGTGAAAGTGATTCAGCGAGGTAACCGGTGACGTTCCACTGCATCGAATCATCATCGATGTATGTTGATGGATAAGAGACGATCTGGAATAGAAGATCCTCCACTCCAATGACAGCATCCGACGTATATTCGCCACCATCATCGATGCAGACATCGTCGATATCCCCCCTCCAGACCAGTCGTCCAGTCCATGTCCCCTCGATTCCACTGAAGGATGAAGCATTGTTTTCAAGCAATCTTTCACTGGGTAATATGCAGATATGCTGATGTGCCTCTGGGCCTTGAATCAACCAATCGCCATTCACATCCTGATATGGGATGCCATCGATGGTCACCAACTTGTTCATTTCATAACCCCAAGTGTCTTGTTCATCCCATTCCAATTCTGATAGCGATGGGATGACGGTGTAATCGACCATCATCTCAGGTCCCTGAGTATACATGACATATCGGAATTCTCTTTCTTCAAAGCGAATCTGTCCTTGGACAGTTATCTTGGAGCCCGCCTCAATCCAAGAGCCGCTGGCACTGGAAATGAAGAGTCGCAACTGGTGTTTTGAATTTGCATAATTAGGGTGGTCGGCAATATATGCTGATGTCCAAACGGTATCTGGATGAACAGTCTTGGTGATATATCCCTCAACGGTTATCGTCTGGTTGACGAATGGTTCAGCATCCTGTCCAATTATCGCCAATGGGACATTGGTAGGTTCAACAATATCAGAAGCATCCCACTGCAGGGCGCCATTTCCTAGTGATTGAATCCAGAATCGCCCTTCCCATTGGCGGACGTCCCCTACCGCAGAAATCGTTGAACCGATAGTGGGCACATCGCCGAAGTTGAACCAGCGGACCTCAGCCACTCCAGTTTCATCTTGAATAATGATGTCAAGTCGTAGTGAACCGTCAGAATAAGGGTCCTCGACCCATGAGACCATGATGCCTTCAACCCGAACTACCTCGTTCTCATGCTCATGCAATTCATCGATCATCACCCTGTCTGGTTCTCTGCTCACCGCATAGAAATTCAACGCTGCGACGAGCAGGACTGAGAAGAAGAACATAGGCCACAATTTCCCATCTGCACCTGAAAGGAACACTTTCTCACTGCCCCATTCAGTAGGTGCGGCCTCCTCGTCCATACCCCTTCGACACACTTTCCGGCTATTGATTCTCCGCGTTGGCCGGTGGGTTTGAAGGCAGTAATGCAGACCGGAGAATAGGAGGGGTGGGTATCAGAGACCGTGTAATCCGTGACGAGATTCACAAGGACATCCTGGTTCCTGCTCATGTTGCACGCATCATCGATACTCGTGAGATGCAGAGATTACGTTTCATTCATCAACTCTCCACATGTTACTATGTCTTTCCTGCAGCGAACCATAGTCGCTTCATCCATAGCCTTGGAGCATACCATCTTGCCGGGCAGTTGTGCGACCAACTTCAGGAGATTCATCCCGGTCGCCTGAGTGACAATGATGCTGAATTAGTCAAAATAGCGGCATTGTTGCATGACATTGGACACCCGCCATATTCACATCTCTTGGAGACGGCTGAGATATTTGCCACATTCCATGCGCACGAGGTATGGGGAGTAATGATGCTCGAGTCCAAAGATACCGAGATTGGCATCACCACTAGAGAAGTTCTTGGGGAATCGAGATTCGGTCGCTTGTTGGCTATCATGAAGGGCGAGTCAGAGTATGAAGGGGAATTGATAGAGCCATTTCTCAAGGAGATAGTATCGAGCCAATTAGATGTGGACAGGATGGATTATCTGCTCAGGGATCAAGCCAACAGTGGGGCTCAGATAGGTGGTTTCGATGTTGATAGAGTTCTCAGGTCGATGCGTGTTGATGATGAGGGGCACCTCTACATAATGAACTGGGGATTGCCTGCGATTGAAGCATATCTTGTGTGTCGTTTCCATATGTACCAACAGGTTTACTTCCACAAGGTCAACATGCTTACACAATCATATTTGCTCAGAATGCTTTCTAGAGCTCGTGAATTGTATGTTGCTGGTGAATTAGATCTAGAGCAAGGCCTTCATGATATGCTGCTCAACGATGAACTTGATGTCCGTGGCTACTGTAGATTGACTGATGCCAATGTCCAACTTGGGATGATGCACTGGGCCGACCATCCAGATACTGTTCTTTCGTCGCTGGCCGCGAGAATGTTATCTCGTCGCGAGTTCCATAAGTCATTGCGAATCGATGGTTTGTCCTCAGAAATGACTGACAGGTTGGTGGAGCCGTTGAGTGGTATGCTAACTCAGGCTGGCTATGATGCAG
>JASMHR010000022.1 GCA_030750665.1 Candidatus Poseidoniaceae archaeon | reverse complement strand
AGTCAAGAGATAAAGCAAGAAACAAGAGAAGATAGGTTTGCTGAAATCGACCGTAAGAAGAGGGCTATGGAGGGAGATGCCAGCATCCAACCAGCTGCTCCTAAAATGCATGAATCTGGAATTGCACCATCAGAGGAGGCTATTGCTTCTGTTCTACCGCCTGCAGAACCTGAGAACGTTTTCGCCCCTAAAACTCGAAAGGCCAAGACGGTGAAACCTGGTGAGGCAAGGCCCCGTCGACGTTCTTTCAGAGAGAAGAAAGGTGGAGGGCGGCAGCCTCAGACTCGGAAACTAAACCGTCGCAAGTATCTCGAATACAAATATGAAGTGAAGGAGTTGCTTGATGATCCTTCAATCCCTGAGGAAAGTCGTTCCAATGTATTAGGGCAGATCTGGGCCAAAGGTGAACGCGCTGGAATACAAGAGGCTATCAATTTCATTAATACCAAAGAACAGGAGTTGATTCTGCCAGAAAAGATTGCGCAGAAGCTCAGAGAGTTGGTTAATGGATATGCAACAAGAAGATAGGGTGGAATAATGAGTGAAGATATAACGATGAGCGAAAATGTGGTTGCCTCAGTCCATTATACAGGGACTTTGGCAGACGACGAAGTGTTTGACAGTAGCGAGGGCAAAGACCCGTTGACTTTCTTGGTTGGTCATCAGCAGATGATTCCTGGTTTTGAACAGGAGATGCTAGGAGCGGCAGTCGGAGAGCAGAGAACCTTCACACTTGAGCCTGACAGAGCATATGGGCAACGCGACGAAGAAGGGGTCATCCAAATACCTAGAGAACAATTTCCCGAAGAGATGGAATTGGAAGAAGGGATGATGCTAGTGGCTGAAATGGGCGGCAATCCAGCGCCTTTCAACATCATTGCCGTGAGCGATGAGACCGTGACGGCAGATTTCAATCACAAATTAGCAGGCCAGACTCTTACCTTCTCGGTAGAAGTGGTGGAGTTGCGAATGGCCACTGATGAGGAACTCTCCCATGGCCATGTCCACGGACCGGGCGGACACCATCATTGAGTCCCCTGCCTGCGGAAGCCTTGTGCATCGAATCCTTTGTGGACTTACCATGTCAGCAGACGGGGGCGGCGATAAAGGCGCCCTTCGAAAGGATGAGTGGAAGACCCTGAGTGGTATCCCAATTCCTGATATCCCGCTTGGTGAGTGTGAGTTTTCGTCTTCGATCGGCGAACCTGGCAAGCCACCCTATACCAGAGGCATTCATTCCACAATGTACCGCAGTCGCCTTTGGACAATGAGGCAATATGCTGGATTTTCGTCTGCATCTGAAACTAATGAGCGTTTTCGCCTTCTATTAGAACGCGGACAAAAGGGGCTTTCAGTGGCTTTCGACCTACCGACTCAACTCGGCCTCGATGCGGATGACTCCCTTTCTCAAGGAGAGGTTGGTAAAGTAGGGGTTTCAATTTCAAGTTTGGATGACATGCGTCAACTTCTGCATGGCATTCCATTAGCGTCAGTATCCACTTCGATGACTATCAATTCTCCGGCAATTGTATTATTGGCAATGTATATCGCTGTCGCTGAAGAACAGGGTGTTGCAGCACACCAACTCAGAGGAACCATTCAAAATGACATCCTCAAGGAATACATCGCCCGAGGAACACACATCTTCCCTCCGGCCGCATCGATGCGGCTGATAACAGATATCTTCGAATACTGTTCTGAAAATGTCCCCCAATGGAACAGTATCAGCATCAGTGGCTACCACATCCGGGAAGCAGGTTCAACTGCGGTACAGGAAATTGCATTCACCCTATCCAATGCATTGGCTTACGTCGATGCAGCCTTGGAGAAAGGCTTGGAATTCGATTCCTTTGCCCCGCGCCTCTCATTTTTCTTCAATTGCCATAATGATTTTTTTGAGGAGGTGGCGAAATTTCGAGCTGCACGCTCATTGTGGCATGAACTTGTGACCGAGAGATATTCCCCCTCTAACCCAAAGAGTGCGATGCTCAGATTCCATACTCAGGTGGCCGGAGTATCTCTCACCGCACAACAACCGCTGAACAACATCGCCAGAGTCACAATCCAAGCCCTTGCTGCTGTGTGTGGAGGTACGCAATCACTACACACCAATTCCTACGATGAAGCATTGGGATTACCAACAATGGAAAGTGCCACTGTGGCCTTACGAACACAGCAGATCATCGCAGAAGAAAGTGGAGCAGCAGATGTCGTTGACCCATTCGGAGGTTCATGGTATGTTGAAGGTTTGACCGCTGAAATCAAAGAATCTGCGCTGAGGGAGATAGAGAATATCGAAGAGCGCGGTGGAGCCTTGCAAGCCATTGAGGCAGGATACCAGCAACGATGTATTCACGAAGTCGCGTACAAACATCAGACAGAAATCGAGAAGGGTGAGCGCAAAATTGTTGGAGTCAACCATGCGTTGATGGAGGAAGTTATCAATCCTGCAGGCCAGCAGATTGACCGTGGATTGCAGGAGCAGCAGAAACAGCGACTTGGTGCACTCAAGGATGCTCGCAACGAAGAAGAATGTTCTCGATGCCTACAGGCAGTCTCCAAATCTGCTGAAGACGGGAGCAATCTATTCATTCCGGTTTTGGCTGCCGTCAAGGCTGATGCAACTCTGGGTGAGATAATATCAGCGATGAAAGAGGTCTTTGGCACCTATGTAGCTGCAAGTGGATTCTGAGGTGAAGTAATGGAAGATAGAGATCTGTGGCCTATTCATATCGACCATATCGGCATAGCAGCCAATAGCCTAGATGAAGGTAGCCATTTCTGGAGATTATTGGGTCTTATTGAGGGAGAGGAAGATGAAATAAATATTGAACAAGGCGTCAAGATTCGATTCTTCTCCACCGCTCACGAGGCTGAAGGTAAGGTTCCTCGACTGGAGATACTTGAGCCCACTGGAGAGCAAACGCCAATTGCTGATTTTATCGCTAAACGTGGTGTTGGAATACAGCAACTATGCCTGAGAGTTCCTGATCTGCGGGCGATGTTAGAGCATTTGAGTTCCAATGGCATACAACTCATTGATGAAAATCCGCGCCGCGGCAGCGATGGAAACCTCATCGCTTTCGTTCATCCACGCAGTACTGGCGGAGTATTGGTGGAACTGTGTCAGACAAACTGAAGGCTATTGTTCCAATCATAAGCGTCAAGACCCTTTCATCGGTCGGCCTTTCATGCGCACCTGTATCGACCACCTCATTTCACTGCCCCATCTTGATGTTGTCAAAGTCAGAGAAGAGGTAGAGTTCCTCACCGGTCAACTTGAGACCTGTCTGCAGAACGGGAAAATAAGCAATGATGCCTATTTGGATGCTGGTGCTATATCCGGCGCCATTGAGATGGTCGCCAATCACATCGACTTAGGCGTTTCTCAGAAAGAAATTGGCGAACTTCTGAGGCAACAACTCGAAAGGGCGGATAGACTGGAGTTGAAACATCCCGGTCTCAATGATGCTATTGAGTCTGGCAGGGCGTGAATATGTCCACTCTCCTGACCTCACAGGGAGTAACCAAGGAGTTCGGGGATGTAGTTGCTGTTGACGGCGTTAGTCTGAATCTATCTCGTGGGGACATCGTTGGACTTGTAGGCGGAAATGGAGCAGGTAAAACAACGATGTTGCGCCTGTTGTGTGGATTATATCGACCCTCGAATGGAAGCATCACGTTCCACTCTGCAGATGGCTCTAAGAAACCCATTCATGAATTGAGGCAGAGGCTGGGAGTGGTGCCAGAATCAACTGGTCTGTATCACCGCCTAACTGCTTGGGAGAATATTAGATACCACTCCAGACTGCATGGGATTGATGATGATACGGCTTGGACCAGAACCTTGAGATTCGCTAAATCTCTGGATTTCGCAGAAGACCTGCACCGTCATACACGTGGATTCAGTCGCGGAATGAGACAGAAAACTGCACTCTTGCGGGCATTGGTACATGGGCCAGAGATTCTCCTTCTAGATGAGCCAACTGGTGGTCTAGATGTGACCAGTGCCAGAATGGTGCGAGAACTGGTTTCGAAACTGCGAGATGAAGGAGGGACAGTCATCTACAGCACACACCATCTTGCTGAAGCTCAGATGGTATGCGATCGTATCATCATCATGCATAATGGACAGATAAGAAGTGATGGCACTCCTTCAGAATTGATGCATGAAACTGGAACGGACAGTCTTGAAAACGCATATGTTTCCTTGACTTCAGATATCGCTCGGGCTGTAATCAAGGAGGAATCAGAAACTAGGATTTCAAAGATGTGGCGTTCACTACTGACTCCGTCCTCGAAAAATAAGGAGGTGGGTGAAGATGAGTGATGCGCCAATGCGTCTGCGACATATTCGGACCATAGCGTGGAAGGAATTAGTAGATTTCGTTAGAGATTGGAGAACATTGGTGGCTGTGATAGTGATACCATTGCTGATTTTCCCCTTACTGTTCTTTGCGCTGCCCATGGTGCTGCAGATGGAGGCTGCTGAAAGAGGAGCAATGGAGTTGGATATCATCATTCAAGGAGATGAACCTGGAGATGTTTTGCGTGAGTTGTTCAGCGCTGATAAACTGAATATCAGCTTTGAGGCATTACCCGAAGAGATTGGAATTGACCTCTCTGTTCCGTTGAATGATTCTGAAGTCATCAAACGAGGTGATGCTCAAGCAATTCTACGTTTGCAGAACAATGCCACCAACAACACGTGGGCCTATGCCATTCTTCACGACTCCACTGATGAGCGTTCATCTGAAGCATATTCACGCCTCCTACACAATCTAGCAATATGGGAGGAAAGTCTAGTGAATCAAACCTTGGAAGCACATGGGCTTGACGCTGAAGAAACTCTGGACCCCGTTCAATGGAGCGGAGATATCGATGCTGCTGATATTGCGTCGGATGCTGAACAGGCGGGATGGGCATTATCGCTTTTCATTCCTCTGATTGTCGCTATGTGGACTGCTTCAAGTGCGATTCAACCTTCAATTGACATGACCGCCGGAGAGAGAGAAAGAGGCACGCTCGAGGCTGTTCTGTGTCTTCCAGTGAAGAGATTCGACCTCTTAGCAGGCAAATGGCTGGCCGTTGCAGCGATTTCCGGCACAGGAGTTCTCCTTCAGGTAGTGGGATTGATCTTCGCGGTTTCATATCTAACAGATAGCAGTTCATTCCTCCAGATGCCAGAATTATCCACTCTCAGTATCCTATTGTTTCTGGCTGGAATATTATTGTTCACGGTGATGGTCGTTGCCTTTGAACTGGCACTGGCAGTTCGTTCCCGCTCGGTCAAGGAAGCAGGAAGTGTTCTAGGTCCGATGATAATCCTGATCATTTTTCCTGCACTGTTCGCTCAATTCATCAACCTCGATGGCATAGAGGGTTTCTGGTTCACCATACCTGTTGTGAATATCCTGTTGGCCATGCGCGAGTTACTTATGGACAGAGTGATCTTTGGACATGTGGCCATCTGGTTCTTCAGCAGCCTATTCTATGCACTGATGGCTGCTTGGTATGCTGCGAAGCAATTCAATAGGGAAGATTTAGTTGAATCCATATCCTAATATTACTCCAGTAATACTGTGCGAATACTTATATCGGATACCATTCACCCGTATACATGCCCAAGATAAGCCTCGACATGCCTAGTGAATTGCTAGAGGACCTCAAGTGTCACGTCGGTGATGAAAAGAAGTTCGTCAGTCTTGCTGATGCCATCAGAACTGCATGTCGTAAAATGTTGGATCACCTTGACCAAATCGATGCCAGACATGGAAGGATGGAGGTGGATGAATGAGTTCTCGCGAGCAGGCCGTTGATGCGGTCAGAACGCTGCTGGCCTACCTTGAAGATGATACGGAAAGAGAGGGATTGAGCAATACTCCACGACGAGTCATTGATTCATGGGATGAGATTTTCAGCGGTTATGAAGGAGATGCTGCTGCAGTATTGGAATCCACTTTCAACTCTGAAGATTATGACGGGATAGTATTGCTCAGAGATATTGAATTCAACTCCACCTGTGAACACCACCTACAACCATTCAATGGTCGTGCTCATGTTGCATATATTCCCATCAAACGCATAGTCGGCATCAGCAAATTAGCACGCTTAGTAGATCTGCATGCACGCCGACTTCAGAACCAAGAACGTATCACCAAGGATGTTGCCGACGATATCGAACAGCACCTTTCTCCGTTGGGTGCAGCTGTGATCATCGAAGCACGGCATGGTTGCATGATGTGTAGAGGTGTAAGGAAACAGAATGCGGTCATGACTACAAGTGCAATGCGCGGTGTGTTTTTTGACAAAGCAGAAGCAAGAACTGAATTGATGCAACTCATTAGAAGTACGCCTTTATCGAACTGAGGATTGCATATGGAAACCTGTATTCTTGCTGGCGGAATCATCGATGGTGATGAGCCATCCGATCTGACTGCTGTATATCCAGTGGTAGAGATTTTCAATTCGGTCCAAGGTGAAGGGGCGCGTGCCGGAGAATCTTCGATTTTCATACGTTTCGGACACTGTAATCTTCGCTGTGAATGGTGCGACACTGAATTCGATGAATGGACCGATATGACTGTCATTGACATTCTGGCAAAAATCAGTCATTGGCCTTGCAAGAATGTTATCTTCACGGGTGGTGAACCAGCCCTGCAGAATCTATGGCCTCTCTCAAGATGTCTTCGTAAGAGAGGGTTTCATTTAGCCATTGAAAGCAATGGAACCATCGAGATCCCAGAAGGATTGGTGAATTGGATATGTATCTCGCCCAAGGACCAACTCTATCCAGATGTCTCAATAAAACAGCAAAGTGGTGATGAATTGAAAGTGATTTACTGTGGCCAGAATCTAGAGATGTATAGTGAACTCGAAGACGGGTTCGATAACTTGTTTCTTCAACCATGCTATATGGAATCTGAATCAGTAGAATGGAATGGGAGAAATTTCGCATTGACTGAAGAAGTAGTGAAACAGAATCCACGCTGGCGTCTCAGTTTGCAAGTTCACAAATGGATGGGGGTTGACTGATGAATAGAGCAGTAATGGCACTAAGCGGTGGAATGGACTCAACGGGGTTGTTGTTACGCCTCCTTGCCGAAGGAAATGAAGTTTATTGCCTGTCCTTTGAATATGGGCAGAAGCACAATATCGAACTGAATAGGGCCAAAGCAAACATCGAATATCTTGCTGAAAGGGGATATGCTGTGAAGCATCAAATCTCTGATCTCTCAATTGCCATGGGCATATTTCACTCTGCACTTACTGACGATTCTATGCAGGTACCAGAAGGGCACTATGAAGAAGAGCAGATGAAGCAGACTGTTGTGCCAAACAGGAATGCCATCTTCGCTTCCATACTCTATGGATATGCCCTAAGTATAGCGCTGAAAGAAGATTGTGAGGTAAGTATCGCACTTGGTGTACACTCAGGGGACCACGCAATTTATCCAGACTGCAGGCCTGAATTCTATGCCGCCATTGCTAAGGCCTTTGAAACTGGAAACTGGGAAAGTGAGAGGGTGTCATTCCATCTACCATACATTGAACAAGATAAGGAATATATTTTGCGCGATTCCCTTGTCTCATGCGACGAACTCGATCTGGATTTCGACATCGTCTTCAGCAATACCAATACTTCCTACAATCCAGATTCCGAGGGTAGGGCATCGGGCAAATCTGGTGCAGATGTTGAGAGGATTCTTGCTTTCCATGCCATCGGACGAGAGGACCCGGTGGAATATGTCGATGAATGGAAAATGGTCCTTAAAAATGCACTTCAGCGAGAATCGGAGATGAGAACATGACTACCAGTATCAGACGATGGGTTGAGACAGACACCGGACATAGAGTCCCAAATCATAGTTCGAAATGCAAACACCTCCATGGACACAGATATCGCTGGGAGGCTGAACTTGAAGGAGACGTGGTTACTGTGCAAGGAGTTTCCGAAGAGGGGATGTTGATTGATTTCTCCGACGTTTCTGCTATTCTGAACACATATATCCACGACATTGTGGATCACGCATTCCTTGTCTACGAGAATGATTCTAAGTGCCTGAATGCTCTACAATCGATGGGTGATGAACATAGAACTGTTCCTCTTCCATTCATCCCGACTGCTGAAAATCTTGCCAAATGGGCATTTGAGCAAGTTTCACCTCACCTCAAGAGCACGTACGGCAATAGATTGAGATTGATTGCAATGCACGTCAGAGAGACTCCTAAGTCATGGGCATCATGGAAACCTCAATCTTGAGATTCTATCCGCCTTCGTCTTCCACGCTGCCATTCTTCATCATCAGAAACCTTCTGCATGGCTGTAGTGGCTTCTACAAATGCACCGATTAGCTGCTGTGCTTCATCATCACTAGGCAATCCCCTCAGAATCGTGCGTTTCAATGTCTGCTGCGTCATTCGCGACTTCGTCCCTTCCAGAGTCAAGGATTCTGACAATTCCAAAATCGAACGCTCTAGAATTCTCCTCGTACCTCCATCGAGAGGTTTCTCTGCAGGACATGTGTCTATCGTTCTACACATCTCATAGAGAAACAGTGCTACAGCATGAGATAGATTGCATATCGGATAGCCCTCCCAAGTAGGTATTGTGGTCAACAAGTCGCAGCGGTCAAGTTCGGAAGTGGTCAATCCAACACCTTCTCCGCCAAAGACCAACGCTACCTTGCCACCATGCTCCATAGCCTTCTCAGAGGCCTTTGTCAATGCTAAGAAATGACGGAAGGAAGTCTTAGGCCCACCCTCTCTCTTTCCACTGGTTCCTATCACTAAGCCGATATCTTGCATACATTCATCCCAACTGGTGTGAATTGTTGAATGATCTAGAACCGAGCCGGCGAATTTCGCCCTATCTCTAGCCTCCTCAGTAATATCGCATTGAGGATCAAGAAGACGGAGTTCGGAGAAGCCAAAATTAAGCATCGCTCTAGCTGCTGCTCCAAGATTCCCAGGGTGAGCAGTACGTACCAATACAATGACTGGGTGGCAAGAGAACTTCGGCAGAGGATGATCTAAGGACCTGCCACCCATGAATTATTCCTCCTCGCTTCCTGACAGTCTCTTCTCATCCCAAGTGATTATCCACTGCGGGTCAAACACCTGATAGATGAAGGCAAGAAATCCACCACTATTCCGATCAGGCATTGAAATTGAGCGCTTTGTGACCATGTGGTTGATTCGGAGATAGCGAAGGCAAGAGTCGATGACTGACTTGTTTGGGTGATGAATGCTGACCGGAGTGCGGTCCCAATTAATGAGGACCTTGACCATGTGATGGCCACCTCAATCGGTTCGACGCAGGCGGTAGCGAGTCACGTACCCTGCAATCCAGTTTCGTAGCCGCTTGTTAGGAACATCTGTCAATTTCTCCACCATCTTCTTGTTGTGGTCGAAATCCTCAGTGAAATGTTCACCATGCAGTTCTACTAGGCGAATGGCTCGTATCTTGATGAATGACGGTCTAATATTACCCATATTTCTCACTCCTCTAGCAACTTGACCTCAATAGGGATGTCTGGTTCGTCGTGGCGAGTAATTTGAAGTTTGACTTTACGAGGAGGGTTCTCAATTCCTCTGGTCCAGATGTGTTCGTTGACCGCAGGATCAATCCACACCTCTTCTTCCTCATTGACCTTCAAATGCCTGATGACTTCTCGGCGTATGATTTTCAGTGCACGTGGTGCGCGCTTGTATCTAGTGATGTTCCATGCCCCTCGAAGTGGGACCGTCAACTCACTTACCGCTGCCCTTGCCATTCTAATCACCTCTGGAGTTTGCTTCGACGCCAATTGTGTCTGCGAGGATGGGTGGTCATACTACGTCCCGTCTTCTGCATAACCCATACTGGAACTCGACGGTTCTGCTTAGTAGCCTTGTTCAAACGAATCTTCTTGGCTGCTGGTTTATTTCTTGCCATATCAACACCTCTCATATTCTCCTGATTGTGGAATCTCTTCTCTTGGAATCGAGAGATGCCAGAATATTTTTCAATGACTGGTCTGATACGGGGGTTGCAATTCGATCTGATGCACTCAGTTCGGAAAGTTGCTGACGGACTTCATGAGTCAATTCAGGCCTGCTCAATTCCAGTCTAGCTAAACGCTCCCTTGCCTCAGGTGTGAGAATAACCTTCATGTTCTCACTCAACTGCTCCTTCTGCAATTCTTCTGAATGTGCTTGCTCTTCGGCTTCTAATTGCTCACGAGCATGATTCTCGGCCTGCTTCTGCAAGTTTGAAAGGCGCTCTTCTCTAAGACGAGCCAACTCATCATCATGAGTGGAAACCATGCTGCTCACCTTCACACTCCCCTTCAGTAATCCTTGAGTTCAGGATATGATTCCTCGGCTGTAGAACGCGTCTCACGAGCAACCTCATCGAGCAACTTGTGTCCTGCTGGAGTGATTACTCGACCCTTGTAGATGATTTGGTTCTCATCGTCGATATTCTTGATCTCCTTTTCCACCACCTTCTCAATCAATCCACTCTCCTCGAGTTGGATTAGACAAGTACGTACTACCTTGCGACTACCCTGCCCAGCTCTATTGGGAGCAGAGTTTCGGTTGACTTTGCCACCGAAGGCTTGTGCTAGGTGTGTAGCGCCGATTGGTCCTTCACGGGCGACTTTTCGCAGAATAGCCGCACTGCGAACAGCCCACCAATTCTCTTGCTCAGGAGGCCTTTCCCTATGCACTCCAGTCTTTACAACACTGGCCCACTCAGGGGTTGTGATACCATCCATGGAAGACAAATGTCCAGCCAAAGCAGGTATGAGAATATCCGCTGGAATATCGCGAAATGTGGTCATAACAAGCACCGAGCGACTCGCCGACAGACCCCCTCTATTTGAAAGGCACGGGGGGCCGTAGGCCCACCCGCATGAGTTAGAGATAATGTTCTACGGTAAGTTTTGAAGGATAAAGAGTGCCGCGGAACACTATGAGGCGAGCGTTGGCGCAGAATCCAAATCTGCTACGCACCCTGATTGGCCTAGGCCTCACGCTGGTCATTATTCTCTCATATGCAGTATATGGAGCCACTATCAATACTGAATATCACGTCTATCAAACCGAAAGCAATTCAAGTACTGCTCATTTGACTTTGATCAACAATTCCACTTCAGTGGATGCTGATGGAGAAGAGTGGACTGAGTGGATATGGCACGCCAATATCAATACTACGAATCTAACTTGGGTGAATATCAGTATGACTGAAATGCCGGATGGTAGTATTCTCAAGGTCATCAACATTGCAGGCTGGTACAGTCACCCAGAACTTGGATTGAAGGATGCTGAGCAATTCAATTGTGCATCACAATGCTTGAAGAGTTCTTCCCATTCCTCAATCAGTGAAAATGGAGATGCAGGATTGACTGGCCTAACCGCCACTGACCCTGCCAGGAGAGATGGCGGGACTGTTCGCGCCGAAAACTCTGCCGAGGCGCGGCAAATGGCGGAAGATGCAATATCTCATGAGTTTGAAGAGTCCCATTGGGAAATTAGAGCAATTGTCTCAGGTAATCATTCAGAAGAGCCAGTCGTTATTGCTCAACATGTGAATGAAGAGTTTTCCAGTATCGAACAATTTGCTCTTGATACTGCAACTGAAATGATGTGGGCTCTCGCCGCAGTCATCGGATGCTTCATTCTGGTTCTTGTCCCCATAATGATGATCTACATCTTCTCCCGATTGGGAGACAAGCAAGATGTTGAGGTTGTGGATGATGGTAATGAGCAGGAATAGAGCTCTCTGATGGCTCGACATTTCGTCGCCACCATCAAATATTTAGTGCGGAAATACGTATGCGAGGCGTATGCGTATATCGGCAATCTGCACCCTTATCGTGCTGCTATTGAGTAGCGGAGCAGATGCACTGATCCAAGTTGTCATGGAAACAGAAGGTGCTTCCGGGCGGGCCGGTGTAGACGTATATGTCAGTGATATCGACATCTCTTACACAAACTCTGCCGATGAGAATAAATATCGCATGTTCAGCAGCAATTACCCTATTTCCGGATTCAATCGACCTGAAAACCTGTTCGTTGTTGACGGAGTTCTGAATGTTGACATGACCATTTCTATTACCGCATCCAACAGCGGGACCAGCGACTCTTCTACATTCAACGCTGAAGTCGTCATTTTCCACGATGAGTACACAGAATTTGAAATCCACAACACAAGTTTCACTTTTCCGAATGTACCTGCTTCAGGATCTTCATCAACTAGTTTTACATGGACACCCACCTATTCTGGAAACCATAGCATTGAGATTAGACTGCAGAACTTGAATGACGATGTTTACTCCAACAACATCAATTCACGACATATGACTGTCGCCTATCATTATGACAACTGTGACGACCTCACACAATGGTCCCAAGGAACCGGGTGGTCAAGCAACACCGACGCATACATCTCCACTGGAACGGCATGCCACGTAGGTAATGGGCAAAGTAGTACCTATGGCTCATCTTGGTCTACATCGCTTGATATGCCAATCATGAATCTAGCTGATCTCGCCACCAATCCAACTAGAGTCATTGGCCTCAGTTTCTTTTACACCGGTTCGATACAGAGTGGAGACCTGCTTTCCATACAAGCCAGAATCAGTAACGGAAGTTGGGAACAACTTGCCACCCTCACAGGAACAATAGATGCAGATTTTCTCGATGGTTCAACAAATTGGCAGACTTTCTCCAATTCAGCCGGTAGCCAAGTCACTCCAATAATTCCGATGCAGGCAAGACACTTTCATTCCTCAAGCCAATTGCGCTTCGCATTCTCAAGTGATTCAAGCGGAGAAGACATTGGATATTGGCTTGATGACCTCGTCATTCTTTATGATCAAAAACCCCGTGTCGATGAGTTTGAATGGACAATCGACAGCATTTCCGATAGTCAGGCTCGTAGAGGAGAATGGTCAGACCATACAGTCCAGATTTCCAATCATGGAAACCTCTCTGATAGATTCCTTCCTGAGATAACTGGAATCTCTTCTGAATGGGAGGTAGCATTCAACCACGAAACTGGTTCCAATATTGACATCAATAACGGCGTCAGAGTATCGCCGGGAGATAGCAAGAACATACGAATCAGAATGAAGCCAGGACCTAATGCCAGTATCGGTAATCAAACCTTCACTCTCAAAATCAACAGCCTTGAGCAAGGCACTGTCAGCGACCAGATGAATGCCGTTATCAGAGTTCTTCCGGATCATGTTCCGCTAATTCTGGAACAAACAGATATGCCGACATGTTTTGCTGGATATTCTTGTGAGTTCTTCGTCGATGTTGACAACATTGGAGACTCATCGGATATCTTTGACATTACTGTTTCTCCATTCGATATACGCGAAGGGTGGTCTCTCGGCCTAGCATGGGACCAAGACAGTTCCATCACCATTGCCCCAGGTGTTCCTGAAACTGTGAAATTCATTGTCAGCGTACCTGATGATGAAGTCCCCGATGTATACAGCTCTGTGACTCTTGAGGTGACCAGTAGGTCCGATTCCTCTCGTTCTGACACCATGCAGATAAGTGCTGCTGCAGCGATGGTATCAGATGCTGAATTCAGCATTCAGGACATCCACACCCCGCCTACTGGTTGGGTGATTGACCCAGGTGGTTCTGTGGAGGTTCGATTCACATTATGGAACAATGCTTCACGTCAGGATACTTTCAGTTTCGATATCGAAATTCAAGGCAGTAAGACATGGAGTGTTGATGTTCCCGAATATCCAGATCTACCCATCAACTCCGGGTCAAGCACGGTTTACACAGTTACTGTGAATGCACCAGAAAGCGCACAGGCTGGAGACCCTGGGCCTGTTTTGATACCCTCTGCCACCAGCACACGTTCGGGAATGAATATCACCGGACTGCAATTCAACCTGCTCGAGGTTTCTGCTATCCATGACATTATCATAAGAGAAGTGGATATGCCCTCATTGATTACACCGGGTAAAGCCACAGTCTATACGGTTGAGATTGAGAATGATGGCAATGGAGCAGTGGATGTAATCATGGAACTTCCAGATCTGCCACAAACTTGGGAATGGTGGACCATTGTCGATGGTGTGAATATTTCTGGCCCTATTCGATTGACTCCATCTTATGATCTTCAAGATATCGCAGTTATCGGAATCAATATTCTTGCTCCAGCAAATGAAGTCGCTGGAGAGACTCTGGAGTTCACGATTTCCATATCACCATTAGAAGGGGATGACATCTCACCTGGTGACAATCTACTGACTCATGAGATAATCACTGCACAAGTCAAGCGACCCGAAATGACTCCGCCAACATCATCTGAGCTGCTGATGGATACAAGTGGTGAAGTTGATTTCTATTTCACAGTCACCAATGTTGGAAACATCCGTGATGATTTGCTCAAAGTCAAGGCTACCTTCACCTCTGCTCCGGCGGGAGCAGATGTCTCTGTGATTGTTGAACGAATTGGAGGAGAGGTTTCCCTTGGTTCAGAATGGCTAACCGGCACTCTGATGGATGGTGCCAGTGCTGATTTCATAGTCACTCTGAAAGCAGAATCCGATCTGGTTTTGAATACTGAAATCATAGTCAAACTGATTGTCATCGGAGGTTTGGATGAAAATAGCCAACCATACCAGATTGAGCATGAAGTGAGTATCATTGCTGATAATAGAAGAGATGTTACTGTCAATTTAATTTCTGAGACACTGGATAGTATTCTAGGTGATGGTGAACAACATTCCTTCGCATTGGAATTCAACAGTGCCTCTTCGATTGATGAATATGTCTCAATCACCTTCATTAATGGAGGAAAAATGGAATGTAATGGACTTGAGGTTGGGAACGAATACAATCTGACACTTGTGAAACCTCCAAGTCTTGCAACCACCTTTTATTCCTTGGAATGCGTGATTGAACGTGGCGCTTCAGGAGTCGACAATGAAATCAGCATCAAAGTATCTATCGATGATGAAATCGTTCTTGAACGCAGTGCTGCAGCATCATGGAAAGAGGCTGATCAAGCCTCTGAAGACTTGTTCTCAACACTTGGTGAAGAGAGTATCTATGCCGGAGGTGCAGGTATTGTACTGCTAATCGTGATTAGTTTGATGTTCATGTCTCGAAGACAAGAGGAAACTGAAGACGAGATGGGAAGCCAATATCCCTCTGCTGTTGAGTATGGCCAATCTGCCCAGGTAGAGAATTCATATCCACAAGAAGTTGCAGTTTATGGACAAGGTATTGATCAAGTCCAACTACAGCCAACCAGCAACTATCAGCCGCTACCATCAGGACCACCGGCCAGTACCGTACAGCAACCTGTTGTAGCTCAACAATCTCTTGCAAGTGCATCTCAACTGCTGGTTCCATCTACCACTTCAGTTGTTGAAGACAAAACCTATTCCGATGGCTTCAGCAACTCCCAACTATTAGCCTCAGGATGGACACAGCCTCAAATTGATGAACGGTACGCATATAGTGCGATTGAAATGGCCGTTGAAACTACTGCGCCGCTTGCGAATGCTTTCGATACATTAGTTACATCCCCTATCGCAGAGGAGGTGACTACTGAAGATGCGGCGCCAACTAACCCTGAGATGGCACAGGATGCTGGAGTCGAAGACGGTGTTTCAATGAATACATCAGAAAACAATACTCTTCCTTCAGTGAATTGTATCATCAGTGGAGTGGCCCTGACCGCTAACCACCAATGGAGTCAGTGTCCAGAATGTGGAGGGTGGGCAGACGCCAAAGCCAAGGCCACAGTTAGCAATTGTCCACGCTGCCGTGCATCATGGTAGCCGACATCATCTTGAAAGAATCACCTTCAGAGTTGATTATGGAGTTGTCCGGTGCTTGGTACACTCTGTTCGTAGCAGTATCTTTTCTAGGCATCAGTACATGGTATCTGCGAAACTTCACAGAAAAAGTCAATTTAATGCGATTTTGTGCAATTCTTGGAAGTGTCTGCATGTTGGGATTGGTAATTTGGACTTGGAACTTGGACTGAGGTATGTAGTATGGTCGAATTACCAGGTGTCGAAGAACATGAATTAGCGGACAAGTATCCCGTCCGTTTACCTGTATGGTGGGCACGAAGAGGTAGTGCAGGAGTACATCCCGAGATAGCAGGAGTTAGTGGCAGACACGTGATATTGCGATTCGAGAAGAAATTCAACAGGTTGGAAAGATTGGCACATCGTCTGCTTGGAGGGACAAAAGAAATTCGAAGGCCACTGGATGACCTCAATAGTTTGCTCTGGGAATTATCCGACGGGAACAGGAGTTTTGCTGAAATCTGCAGGATTCTTGATTCTACTTTCCATGAAAGAGTAGCCCCTGTTCAGGAAAGAACTGCTCTAGGATTGAGGAATCTGAAAATACTGAATTGTATTGCAATTCTCGATGAACCCTTCACTGATGGCTGGCCAACCGGCCCAGGAGTAACTCCTCCCAACCAGAATCTCCCCCCATTGGATGAGGAATTGGACTTCGACACTGAACCGCTCGAATGTGAGGTCTGCGATTGGCCAGAAGAAGAATGATCACAATAGTGAAGAGATGAGTTCCGGCGGGCGAGTGATGACTGCGACAGTGCCGTTATCATACACTGGACGTTGCATCAATCGTGGATTACTAGCCAACAATGAGGCGACCACCTGGGGGTCGCCAAGAGTATTCACATCCACCTCGGTTCCTTGGAAATCTGCATCTTGAACTCTAACCAATGTACTGGCATCAGTCTGCAAGCGAGATATCAGATCCAGTATTTGGATTTCATCTAGGGGTGTCTTCAGGTATTCAACCAATTTGAACTCGGCCTTAGAATTCTCTACTAGGACCAAAGTCTGTCTTGATTTAGAGCATCGAGGGTTGTGATACAGGGTTCCCATGGGCAGCGGAACAAGTAACCATTCACAAGGCTTGCCACACCAACCTCAAACCAATGCCGTCGGATACTCTTTCAACTTCAGCGCTGGCTCTAGCTGCACTTCTAGTGGCTTCTGATTCTGTGAACCATGAGCCCCCTCTATGCACTCTTCTCGCTGGGTCTCCGCCTACCAGCCACGCTGATGCATCGCAGGGTGCGCCTTTGTAATCATCATGCCAAGTATCTAGACACCATTCTGCAACATTGCCGCATATGTCATGAATACCCCATGGATTTGCCTCCTTCTGAGAGACCATCTTCGAGCATCCTCCGGAATTTCCGGCATTCCAAACGTGTTCATGGATATCTCTGTCCGCATCTCCCGAATACCATTCACTCTTGGTTCCCGCGCGGGCCGCAATCTCCCACTCTGCCTCACTTGGCAATCGAAATATTCCATTATGATGCCAACCATCCATTGTTTCAAAGAATTCTGCCAGTCTATCTCCAAAGTTGTTTGCAGATATCCAATCGATTCTTTCTACAGGTCGAAGTCCCGCTTCAAATCCATCAGAGAACCGGCTTGGATTGGAACCACAAACCTCGCTCCATATACTCTGTAACACCGGTCTAATGGAGACCCAGACCTCTGATCTCAATTTGACCGTTCGAATTGGGGATTCATTAGGATGTGAACCTAATCTGACACTGCCTATACCGTACTCTCCTGCCGGAATCTGAATATATTCCTGGCCTAAGGGGTCTTTTCTTGTCTGCATGCCCATTCCTCAGAACTATCTGAGACGTTTGGTGGCATCGACCAAAGATGCAACAAGTGTTTCGATTCTGCTGAGGATCTCATCATCGCAAAGATTTCCATCGTCATCAAATGCCTCCTTGATATGGCCAACAGCCACTTGTTCTGGTATCACCCATCCATGTAGCCAGCGAATGCATACTCGCATATGATTGAGTGTGTTGGAATTCGACATCCCCCCAAGGCTAGACATCAAGGCGAACACCTTCCCGCCCACATGGTCCTTGTACAACCAATCTAGCGTGTTCTTCATGACACCAGACATGGTACCATGATATTCTGGACTGGAAACGATGAATGCGTCACATGAACTGGCCAGTGATTGGAATTCCTTGACATTCTCATTCTGCCAACAACCTTCCTCACCTACCAATGGAAGTGGTTTCTCTGTCAGTTCCCAAAACTGGATTTCGGCTCCAGCCTCTTCAGCCATTGCCAAAGCAAGCCGCACCAGTCTTGTATTCTTTGAATCATTTCCATAACTTCCCGAAAGGCCGAGAATCTTGATTGCCCCCTTACCCATGCTGAACGCTATGCATTCACATTCAAAGTGATTTGCAAAGGGGGACTTTGACAACGGAACTTAATGAGGTAATGCTTATCCCATGTTCGTACCGGTCTCGTGCCGGTGTATCTGTGACCTCCATAGCCGACAACCCCGCTTCGGACCCAACCTCGCAGTTATCCGAAGGAGACGAGATATCTCCCGAAGCCTTGGAAAGCGCCGGCCTCTCCAGCATGCTGGAGGAAACCGAGATGGTAGGCGCGGAAGTTGCTGAGGAAGACCCTTGGGCGTTGACTGGTGTCGACGAAGTTGGAGAAGTAAGCAGTGCCCTTTCCAGTGATATGAATATGGATGAAGACCTAGAATCAGTACCTACTGAAGGTTCAGATGAAGTTGAGATGCTTATTGGAGAAGGGGAGGCACTTACACGCGACGGAAACAATCGCGAAGCGTTGACATTATTCAACAAAGCAATTGCACTGGACCCTGGAGCGGAAATGGCATGGTTCAACAGAGGAGTCATCCTTGAGGCACAAGGAGATACCCGTGGCTCACGTCAATCGTTTGGGATAACACTCGACCTGAATCCAGAACATGGCCCCGCTGCTGCGAATCTAGCCATCATCCTAGACCGCATGGGAGATTCACAAGGAGCAATGCGCTGGGCCAAAGTGGCACTGGAGAGTTTTCCTGGCCATCACTTGTTACTGGACCTGATGCGGAAAGGTGATTCTTCTGCCCCAGGTGTCGTCGCTGATGCCAATACCGCTGATATCAGCATTATGGGGCAGGCTCAAGCCTCAGAAGCAGCACCTGAAAGATCTGATCTGGTGTGGTCGGAAGATGATGTCAAGGATGCCATGGATGCACACGGTATTCGCGACCGAGAGGCTGTCCTCGAGGAGGCTCGACTGCACGATGCTGATGGAAATCTGTATCTCGACAAAGAGGAATTGCATTCTGCTGCTGGATTGGTGGCTGCAAAGAAATCTGCTGAAACTGAAGCCGAATCAAGAGCTGCAGCAAGAGAGGTCGAAGTTGTTGATGAGCCGGGTCCAGTTCAATCAGGTCCTGATCTTGAAACGCTGTGTAATCAAGCCAAGGGTTTACTCCGCACTGGAGATGCAAAGGGGGCATTGTCAATGTTGATGGAACATCTTCATGGCTCGGCGGCACAACATCCTGATTCATGGAGAATTGCTGCTGGTGCAATGGCCCGACTGGATCTCAATGACAATGCAATCGATGCTTTCAACCACGCATTGAACCTTGATGATGGAGATGCTTCGGCATGGTACAACCTCGGTGCCATTCATCGTCGAAAGAATGAGAATGAACGTGCTGCCGAGTGCTTCAAGAAAGCATTGGAAAGAAAACAAGATTATGTCAGAGCCGCCTACAGCCTTGCCACCATCAGTATCGAAACAGGCGACGTTGAGGAAGCATTGAATTCATGGCGAAGATTGCTAGAACTGGAACCTGAACATCAATCAAAGAATGATTTTACGACACTATTGATTGAACTTGCTGAAGGAGAAGCAGAAGTTCTTGAACACGTTAGAGGTGTCCCCCCCACCATTCCAGAAGGCCCTGTTCTGGCTGCCGAAGCATTGAGCCTGTTGAGCGGTGAGTCGCCAATGCGTGCGCGTGCTTTGAGTATTGCAGGCAGGCATACCGATGCAGTTCTATCTTGGAAGGAATTACTGAAGGTCGATAAGGAAGAGGCATCATACTGGTTGGGTCTTTCCAAGGCTCTGTCAGCAGCAGGTGATGAAGCGACCGCATCCCGTTGCAGGAAGAAGTATGAGGATCTGAGTGGAGAAGTATCTCTGGATTCTGCCAATGATTCTCTAGCGATGGTAAGTGCTCTACCTACTGCTGTACCCGTAGCAGAAGAACCCACTCCGTCCGCACCTGCTCCTGTGATTTCTGATTCTATTCTTCTAGAGCCAATTCTAGAAACTGAGGCCAAGGAGGAGATGCTCATTCAATCGCCTCAAATCGATTTGGCCAAAGTAGCATTGGATGCTACGCAGAAGGTTTCCGCTGATGCCAATAACACTGTTGTTGCAAAATCAACATCTATTGCTAATCAGGATGTTGAATGGTACAACAAGGGTTTGGGATTGCTTGCTGACAAGAAGTACAAGCAAGCCCTATCTTGTTTCGATAAGGCCCTGCCTATGTTCACGCATGATGATGCGATGATTATCAGAATTCTCAATGCTCGAGGTAATTGTTTCTATTATCTTGAAGAATATCCAAAATGTATTGAAAACCACCACAAGGCCATGCTCATTGACCCCAATTCCGTGTCCGGCGCAACATTGTACAACATGGGAACGGCATATGGTGAAATGGAAAGATATGATGATGCAGTCAAGTGTTTTGAACAATCTATTCCACGCGGTTTGACCAAGGAGCAGCAAAAACTTGCCAAAGAACAAGTCCGACGTTGTAATCTCTTAAGCAAAGAGAAAACCAAGAAAGCCCGCTGAGGATTATCCTGTAATCATATCTAATTCAAACATTAATGGACACACACGTTGAAAAAGGAGTCCAGTCACGAGGGTTTGATTGAGATGGATTGTGGAACCTGCCCCTCCGATACTGTTGTTGTCGAAGTCCCCGAACAGGTAGAGTGCGCTCTCACAGTCACTGATTCTGCTCTCAAGATGTTGTCCGAAGCATTTGCTGAAGACCGGTCAGCAGCCTTGCTGGTTGGAGTTCTTTCTGGAGGCTGCTCCGGATACATGTATGATTTACAGATAGTAACTGAGACTGATATCGATTGCCAAGAATTGAACATTGAAGGATTTCGAGTTCTTGTCCCCAATGCAGTCAGCCATCTCTTGAATGGGATCGAGATTGATTATGTCGACCAATTGATGGGAGGGGGCTTCAAAATAAACAATCCAAACGCCGATCGCTCCTGTGGCTGTGGTGAGAGTTTCGGATGAAACTTCATTCTTCTGTCGAAAGAACACTATTGATTCTGAGAGGGGTTGACAGAACCGGTTTTCTGCACCGCCTTTCAACCAATCACCTTGAGGACATGCAGGCCGGTTGTTTCTCCAACACTGTATTCACAGATTCAAATGCTAGAATAATAGACATGGGTATCGTTGGAAACATGCAGGATATGACTTTCTTCATCGGCCACGGGAACAATAAGGAACGATTGTGGAATCACCTTACGTCGAGAAAACTGCTGGATGATGTGCAGATAACAGATTCCACCGAATTGAATGATTTCTACCTGCTATCCTCACCAATTGCTGGAGATATCATCGGAAGTAGAGAGGGAGCAACTCTAGTTGCAGATGGACCGTTCACACTTGCTGTCATTTCGAAAAATGTTGACCACAGCCCCTTATTGAAGGATTCCAAGGAAGATGCAAATGCCATCGAGCGCCTTCGTATTGAGAACCTCCACCCAGGGCCTGCCGAATTGTGCATTGATTATACTCCACTCAATGTAGGATTGGGGCACTTGGTTCATGAGAACAAAGGGTGCTATCTGGGCCAAGAGATATTGGCACGGATGCGCAGCCGCGGCAGAAGTGGGAAACAACTCACCATAATCGAAGGAGAAGGGCTGGAGACCGGTGTTGATGGCGTCACCAGTTGGGTTGAAGATATTGGGCTGGCAGTTCAAAGAATCAATCCTTGAGGGATGAAAGATCGGGTTTCTCAGGCGGTAGAGCATCCTCACTGTCCAGTCTACTGGGCAAAGAATCAACCATCTTGAAAGTGACTCCATCCC
>JASMHR010000021.1:5041-21996 GCA_030750665.1 Candidatus Poseidoniaceae archaeon | reverse complement strand
ACCTCTCAGGAAGGAGATTCGAATGCACTTGTAATTTCCACTTACATGAAGGGAACCAACAAGAATCTAGGGATCAAGAATTCATCAACATTGGTGGTACGCAAGGAAATGGGGATTGAATTCAACTGTCTCTCGAATATTGAAGCACCTGGTTCTGGAAACAGTGACCTAGTATTCATGGAAGCGACCATTGGTAGTAGTTCAACTCTGAATTGTACGGTACGTAACACTGGAAATGCCCTACTTTCTCTTGTCTGGTCTTCCTCTGCTGTCAGTGGTTGGGAGATGGGTTTTGCCAGTTCTCCTTCAACACTGGACAGTTATCATGAGTCTTCGTTTTTCTTCTTAGCCATGGCCCCAGAGGGTGGAGGAGAGGGTAGTTTACTCGTCACTCTGAGAGTTATTGCCACTCACTCCAATCAGACAGTGGATGCTACAGTAAGTGTAACTTTGATGGCCGCAGACAGTGCTTTTGCCACAGTTTCATCACTGCACGATGATGACCACAATCTACTTGGTACAAGCATGGGAAAATCATCAATCATCAGTATGAATGTCAAGAACATTGGAAATGTAGATGGGACATGGAAGCCAACAGGAACCGCACAGGATTCGGAAGGTGTATCCTCAGATAACTGGCAGATTGAATGTGATGATGAGGATGGTTTGACGTTGAGTGCCGGTGAAAGCAAGGAGATTGCATGCAGTTTTCTCCCACTCGATGATTCTGATCGTTCGGTTCTTGATGTCAGAATAGTCATGGTTCCTGTAGAAAGCAATCATCATGTCGGTTCGGATAATGGACTTACCATGCAGGCGAGTGTTGAGAGAGATATTGAATCGAGTGGATTGTTTGCAGGTTTGTCCACCCGTACGGTAGGAATCACAGTTGGTATCTCCATATTGCTACTCCTAGCAGTGGGCATTAGAATCCGTAGAGTGAATCGTGGAGTCGATGAGGGAGAGATGCTGATTGCCCCGGGTTCTTTCGCATCTCCAGACAGTGGTGACCGAAGAACTCAGGCTCTTGATATTGGAATCAAGGCAAATGAATTGGCATCGGGCACGGTTGAAGATGGAGAAATTGCGGCGGCTATTGCCCAGTCAGCAACTATTCTTCCTCCTGTTGGAATCTCCCCGCTGCACGAGGCTAAATCCAAGCGCTCATCTTCTTCATCGGGAGGTCTTCCAAGGGGCCTTCCTCCATTATTACCAAAGGGCCTTCCGCCTTTGCCCACTCCTCCTGCACCCACAATTCCAAAGGCCTCTCCTGTTGCACCAACATCTCCTCCTCCAGCCGCAGATTTCGAGAGTCCACCATTGCCCCCAAGTGGCCTTCCTGCTGGTTGGACCATGGAGCAATGGAAGCATTACGGGAAGGAATGGCTGAAGCGTCAGGGTTAGAACAGCGAATCGTTCATCATGGGTACTCAGGTCGCAATCAACATGGCAAGTATCGTGTTGTTCGGACCTCCGGGTGCTGGTAAGGGCACTCAGGCTGCTTTGATAATGTCTGAAACAGGTTTGCCACAAGTCTCTACTGGTGATATGTTACGAGCTGCCTTGGCAGAGGGCAGTGCTCTTGGATTGGAAGCCAAGAAGTACATGGATGCCGGATTGTTGGTTCCTGATTCTGTGATCATTGGGCTCATTGAAGAGAGAGTAAAGGAAGATGATGCATCAGAAGGGGTTCTTTTCGATGGTTTTCCAAGAACTATTGCTCAGGCTGAAGCCTTGTCACAGATTGAAGAGGTTGATGCAGTCATTTCGATAGAGGTGCCAGATGAAAAGATAGTTGACAGGATATGTGGGAGATATTCCTGTGCAGATTGCGGGGCGGTCTACCATGATACTTTCAATCCAAGCGCCGAGCAAGGTATCTGCGATTCTTGTACCTCCACACAACTGAAGAGACGGGCTGATGACAATGAAGAAACGGTACGTTCTCGATTGGAAGCGTATCATTCTCAGACTGCTCCTTTGGCTCTGTGGTATGATGAGCGTGGAAAATTGATTGTCGTTGATGGAGACAGAGACATTAGTGAAGTAGGAAATGACATCCTCTCTGGGATGGCAGGATTCGGGGATTGACTTGGCTGGAAAACGAAGTTCCAAGCGTTCGAATTCCATGCGAGCTGGCCGCAAGAACGCCGCAATGAAGGCGCGAGAAGACCTGCACCGCATCTTGTTTGCTCCCAAGGGAAGACCTAAGCAGATGGTCGATGCTGCAGCACGACAGATGTGGCGTTTGGGCACTAGACACAGAATCGGCCTACATCCTGATTCCAAACATTGGATATGCAGAGGTTGTAAGACCTCGATGCGACCAGGTGTGACTACTACGGTCAGGATTCGTGGATGTGTGCGTATCTCCACTTGTCTCAATTGTGGGCATATTCGTAGATTCATATTATCCAAGGAGGCTTGATGATGGATATTCCAGAGCACATTCGTTCTCTTGCAAATGATAGAGAACTCAAAGTTTCAGTTCGGATTGGCCGTGAAGGCGTTACTGAGAATCTGATATCTGAGATCAAGGTTCAACTCGATTCCCGCGAAGTGGTCAAGATTAAGATGAATAGGGGATTATTTGACAGAGAACAAAAATCCACAGTGTGGCGGGAATTGGCAGAAAGTTGTGGGGCTGAAATAGTGGATGCGCGTGGAAACATTGCAACTTTCTATTCCCCTTGAAATCCAAACACCCAGTTCCGCTCAAATTGGATTATTGCTTTGGCAATCATCATACATAACCGGCTTGTGCGATAGACGGGAATTGTATGTCGGCGGTTGCTCCATTCTGGATGACAGGCATGCTAGGTGCTTTGGTATTGGCGATTATCGTTGCTATGCTGATTCGCTGGATTCGGCTGCCATACACCATTGCATTGGTACTGGTTGGGCTGATGATTGGGTTACTTGGTCCATGGTTCTCTACCGAGGATAGTTTTCACGGCCTATTGTCGGCAGAGGTGATATTGTTCCTGATGCTTCCTCCATTGCTTTTCCAAGGTGCGGCCACCATGGACCTCGTCAAATTGAGGTCCAATTGGAAGTCAATCACTTTACTCGCTATACCAGGAGTGGTAATCTCCTCCACTGTGATTGGAGTTATTGCTTGGCAGGTGGTATGGAGCGATGAACCGAATGGTTTGCTCTATGGATTGTTGTTGGGGAGTCTATTGGCAGCAACCGACCCCGTTTCGGTATTGGCATTGTTCAAGACCATGGGTGCTCCAAAGCGTCTTTCTGTTCTGGTCGAAGGTGAATCATTGTTCAATGATGGGACCGCAGTAGTTTTGTTCAACATCTTGTTGGTCGGAGTTCTGGCCACACAAGTTGGTGATGGTTTCACCGGTACGGAACTGATGTTGGGAGGTTTTGCTAAATTCATAATGATAGTTTCAATCGGATTGGTTATTGGATTGGTTGGTGGAATCGTATCAAATTGGGTACTGCTCAGAACTGATGATCATCTGGTTGAGATATCAATTACTGTAGCATTGGCATTTGGAACCTTCATCATGGCTGAGTTATTCCATGGTAGTGGCGTGATTGCGGTAGTGGTTGGTGGACTATTGGTTGGTAATCACGGAACTCGATATGGAATGACTGCGACTGCACGCGTCGGTTTGCATCACTTCTGGGAGGTTGTGACTTTCCTCATCAACAGCATACTCTTCCTGCTGATTGGATATGAACTCCAACGAGCATTTGAATTCGACAAACATACATTGATGCTTGCTGCTACAGCGATAATTGCTGCCTCAATCGGCAGGTTGGTGATTTATCCATTGATAGGGATTGCAAACATCAACAGTAAGAATCCAGTGCCTCGGAATTGGCAGCATTCAATATTCTGGTCTGGCCTGAGAGGCTCAATCCCAATCGCGTTGCTTCTGATGCTTGCACACATGGTATCAAATCCAACACCATTCATCATCAATGATGTTGAGGAATCAGCGTTGTTCCCGGATTCCCTTTACCATGATTTGCTAGTCATGTCATTCAGTGTTGTTTTGTGGACATTACTGGTGCAAGGTTTGACTTTGAAACCATTGATGAATCGCTTGAAAGTCAGTGGTACACCGCCTGAGAATGAACGTGCCTATGAGGTCGCTTTGGCTGAATTGATTACTTCTAGGGCTGCATTGAATAGACTTGAAGAGCTTCATGCCGAGGGATTGGTTTCTGATTCTGACAATGATAGGATGCAAGGTATCTACCAAGATCGATTGTCCAAGGCCGAGGAAAGCGTAGCATTCCACGGCGATTCCAGTGAGATTCACGCACAGAGGATTGAGAATGCACGTAGAGAGTTGTTGATGGCCCAAATGTCAACTATCAAAGAGGCCGAATACAGCGGGTTGATGTCTGCACACATTGCAGAACAAGCGTTGAAGTTACTGGATGAGGAATTCCACCTTTCCGAGAAGAAACAAGAGGATTTACAGGCTGAAGAAATACTTTCAAAGGAACAAAGTTCACTTCTTCCTGAAGAGATTGAAATCCCTGCCTCTTCATTCGCTACAATGGTCCCACCAGAGGTCAGCGAAGTGATGGATATCGTTGAAGAATCTGAGTGAGTGTTAGTATTTATTATAAGGCAAATATTTTTCGAACGAAGCGATGATTACAGCAAAGGGAATTGTACTACTGATATTCATACTTAGTTTCGTACTCATATTATCTGAAAAATTGCATCGTTCAATAGCCGCTTGGCTAGGATGTGTCTTGATGCTATTCACCGGCCATGCTACCGGAGTATTCAGTTTGGCTGACGGACATAGTTTGGAACACGAGATGCTCACCTGGATAGAGTTCGAGGTCATTGGACTTCTGTTGGGGATGATGGTCTTTGCAGGGCTGCTCGAAATCTCTGGGTTCTTTGAGTTCGTTGCTGTCAAGGCCACGAAAATGAGCAAAGGAGATCCTTGGCTTTTGGTTGTCTACCTTGGAACATTGACTACTCTGCTTTCCTTGGTAATCGACAATGTAACAGCAATAATAATCATTGCACCCATCACTTTGAAGATTTGTCGGAAGATGGAGATAAGTGCCATTCCTCCGTTGCTGGCAGAAGCAATTCTTTCCGATACTGGAGGAGTGGCGTCGATGGTGGGAGACCCTCCGAATGTCATGATTGCAGCAGCAGCACATGATCAAGGAGGAGAACTCGCGAATATGTTTGGTTTCAATGGATTCCTGCTTCACCTCGGAATTCTGACTTTGCTTGCATGGGTTGCGACTCTTGGATATATGCGCTGGTATTACCGTGAATACTTGACCAATAAGCCTGACAACATTGAATCAGTGCTGGAAGAAAATGAATGGGATATGGTAGAGGACCTCCGTTTGATGAAAACAACCTTGTTTCTCTTGGCTATTACAGTCGTTGGATTCTCGGTGACAGAATTACTGCACCTCGGAATTGAAATTCATGCTATTGCATTGGCTGGTGCAGGTCTGGCATTGGCCTTTGCTCGGCCAGAGGATAATGAGATGCGAGATGGCCTGATGCATTCGGTGACTGAGAAGATTGAATGGGCGGCCTTGCTCTTCTTCGCTGGTCTTTTCATGCTCGTCGGCGCGGTTGGTAATGTAGGGTATCTGGAGAAATTGGCTGACTGGATTTTCGTTACCTTTGGCAGTAATCAAGTGATGTTGGCAGTCGCTGTTGTGTGGGTATCGGCGATAGCAAGTGCGCTCATTGATAACATTCCATTCACTGCTGCCATGATTCCGGTCATCATCAGCATCGGAGAAAACAATCCCGATGTTGATATCGCTCCATTGTTTTGGGCTTTGGCCATGGGTGCTGGTTTTGGTGGAAACGCCACTCCTATTGGCTCCTCAGCAAATGTCATGACGGTTTCCATAAGCGAGCGAGGACCTGAACCGATTTCTACGAAAGAATGGCTCAAAGTAGGCCTGCCAGTGATGATCATCACTTGTTGTGTTGCCACGATATTCATCGTGCTGTTCCATGGCTTCTACTCCTCCGTTTGATGAATAGTTCAATGCGCTTGATGTCGACAGCATCAAGACCACTACTTCTTTGCAGGGCTTGAGTAGCATGCACGAGTGCACAGTATGTGGATTACTTTTTCTTGGCGGCTCTGCTTGCCCAAGTTGTGGTAGTCTATCACATATGGAGCTAGATGGTACAGAAGAGGGGAAGGAAACTGCAGAACAGAGAGGCGGCATTCCTGGCCTTTCTGAACTCGATGATGCAATGCGAGATGTCGTTGGTGCTGATGAGTTGCAGGATGACGAGGAAGAGGAGGATCCAACTGGAACTAGCCTTCCATTCACTATTGGTGGTGGAGTGACTGAAGAAATCTCAAATCTACCATTTGGAGTTGGTAGCAGGTCCGCGGGAATCGGCGATGAGAGTGGTTCTGAAGAAGTGGAAGAGTCAGACGAAGAAATGTCTGAAGTCATTACCACCTCGTCGGAATCCGAAGAGATTTCAGAGGCGGATGAATCAGAACAACCTGAGCCTGAGCCTGAGCCAGCACCAGAGATAGTGCCAGAGGAAGAGCAGCAGCCACAAACTCCTCCAGCCCCTATTGAAGAGCAGCCAACCGAGTTGGAAACGGTGCCACTCCCAGGTGCTGGCGCAGAAATCGAAGAACTGGAGACCGTTCCCTTACCTGTAGCAGATTCGAGCGAGATGGTAGTGGAGAAACCAATCAAGGTTCAGGCTGTTGCTATCATAGAGGATGAAGATGATGAATTCGAGTCTGTCCAAACGACATCCGACGATCTAGGAACATCTGAATCCAGTGTCTTTTCCGAGGCTGATGATGGCCATTATCAGATTCAGGCCAAAGTTGTTGACATGGAGGAATTGTATGCAGAACCAGAGCATGTGGTCGAGCATACATTTGAGGATGAGGAATTGACTTCAGAGGTGGAAGTTAATCTCGATGAATATCCTGAGGAAGACGTTTCAACAGAGGTGATATTTGCTCCTGAGCTAGTCAGTTCTGAACCGGATTTATTTCCTGCTCAAGCCCTTCAGATAGATACCTTAGGCGACACAGAATTAGCCTCTCTTCTTTCATCTGGATTCGAAGCTCTTTCTCAGGGCAGGTGGGATCAGGCAGCAAGGAGCTTCCGAACGATGGCTGCCAAACGCCCCGGCGACGCTTCTATTCTCAACAACTACGGGCTTGCACTATTACAGCATGCTACCGATTTGGCGGAAGATGATTTCAGCGATTCCGATACTGTTGACAGCCAGTATGAAGCAGCAATAATGGCATTGAAACAAGCAGCAAAATCCAATCCTGAAGAAGCTTTGATTCTCTACAATCTAGGCACTGCCTTGGTTTCCAGCGGCCGTTATGACAAGGCACTACGCATCTTCGACGTTGTCATGGAGCGTAATGACTCACCTAAGGTCGAATCTTTGAATGGCCGTGCTGCGGCACATATGGGCATGGGTAGTTTCGATGCAGCGATAATCGATCTGCAATTGGCGAAGCAGCGAGATTCTGATAATGCGGTGATTTCTGCTAATTTAGCCCGATTAACCCCTACATGATATTTCTTGAATTCTACACCCCTGTATGGATTAAGAATATATCCCATTTCAAGACCCCAATATTGAGCCGCAGTGTATCATTCTCAGGGACCTGCATTTTCGATGCTTTCTTATAGGGATGGCATCTCGGCCGGTTGCTTTTAGTGCACTTGGTCATGCAATGATGTGACTGGGGAAGCGGCTGAGGAGACCTGTCCCACGGGGAGGCTGGTTTCTGAGGAGGCCGACAATAGGTAAGCCTGGACACCGAAGGGTGCTCGTGGTACGGAAGAAGTACCACGATGCTACAACCCATCTGGGGGATGGCTCGGCTCGAGTGCCGACGAAGGTCGTGACAAGCTGCGAAAAGCCGCGGGGAGGTGCATGAGTGCCTTGGATCCGTGGATCGCTGAATGGGACTTCCTGGACCTCAGGGTCCAATCGCAAATGCGATAGGGAACCCCCTGAACTGAAGCATCTCAGTAGGGGGAGGAAAAGAAATCAATTGAGATTCCGTGAGTAGGGGCGACCGAAAACGGAATAGGACAAACCGAATCTCTTTGGGAAACCTTGGAGACATGTGGTGTATGGTCCGCCTTTTGCCTAAATCAGAGAAGGAGAAGTCGTCTGGAATGACGCATCCATAGAGGGTGAGAGTCCCGTATCCGTACCTGATATGGCCACGTGGCGAGGCCGGAGTAGTGTGCGTTGGATATCGCGCATGAAGACGGGAGGCAGAAACTTCCAATCCTACATACAGCTCGAGACCGATAGTAGACGAGTAACGTGAGTGAAAGCTGAAAAGAATCCTTAGCGGGATGTGAAAAGAACCTGAAACCAGATGGGCACAGGCTGACAGGGCGTGAAAGCGAAGATATGAGCAGCGTCCTGTCTTGCGTTTCGAAAAATGCCCCAGGGAGTCTTGATCATTGGCGAGGTTAAGTGGTTGATCCACGAAGCCGAAGGGAAACCGACAAGTCCGCAGCAGTTTACTGTGAGGGACGGGATGTGCTCGTCCGAAGTCAATGGTGGAGGACCTGAAGCCTGTCGATCTATGCCTGGCCAGACTGAAGCCCGGTGAAAACTGGGTGGAGGGTCGAACCGTTGCTGATCTGCAAATCGCTCGGACGAGTTGGGTATAGGGGTGAAAGTCCAATCGAGATAGGCAATAGCAGGTTCCGCGTGAAACTACTCGTAGGTAGACGTCCGTGGAGATGGACTGCGCTGTAGAGCACTGATTGTGTGTTTAGGGGGAGCGATCCCTCGGCATGCTGCCAAACTCCGAAGGTGCAGTCGTTGAAGAAGCGGGCAGTGAGTCATGGTGGGTAAGCTACCATGTCGCAAGGTGAACAAACCAGCCTGAAGTTAAGGTCCCAAAATTCCGATTAAGTGTCACAGACAAACCGAGTCCGTGGTCGAAAACAACCAGAAGGTGGGCTTAGAGGCAGCCATCCTTGAAAGAGTTCGTAACAGATCACTGGTCTAGCTTGCGGGCCGGGAAAATGGACGGGGCTCAAATCGGGTACCGATACTTCAGACCACCGAAAGGTGACGTGGTAACGCGGCGTAGTGCTTGGGTGGAAGCGAGGTTTTGAGATCTCGTGGACCGAGTACTAATGAGAGTCCTGGGAATAGTAGCAGCACAGTGTGGTGAGAATCCGCACCGCCGAAGGGGCCAGGGTTCCTCGGCACTGTTTATCAGCCGAGGGTTAGCCGGTCCTAAGGTCATCCTTAACCGAGATGATCGAAAGGGAATTGCGTTAATATTCGTAAGCCCCTCACACATTCAAGGTGACAGCTCGGGCTAGATTGCCGCATCATATGTCAGGTGCGCGAAGCGTCCATAATCCTCTGGAGGACCGTCATGGTGAGAAAGAGGAGAAGTCGTGAGATAAAAGCAGTTGAGGCCTGGGTTCCGTGAAAAGCCGTGTGAGGTGACCGTACCGAGAACTGACACAGGTGCCCCTGGGTGAGTAGCCTAAGGCGTCTCGGCTTCAAGTACCGCGAGGGAACTCGGCAAAATCGCCCCGTAACTTCGGGAGAAGGGGTGCCAGATCAGAGATGATCTGGTCGCAGTGACCAGGGAGCTCCGACTGTTTAATAAAAACATAGGCGACTGCCAGATCGAAAGGTTGAGTATAGTCGCTGAATCCTGCTCAGTGCTGGTATCTGAAATCGGGGTTCAACCTGACGAAGGACCAGTAAACAGCGGGGGTAACTATGACCCTCTTAAGGTAGCGTAATACCTTGTCGCTTAATTGGCGACTTGCATGAATGGTCCAACGAGGGCTCCACTGTCCCCGCGGTACGTCCGGCGAAATTGACTTTACTGGCGCACAGTCCAGTACCTTCTACCCGCAAGCGAAGACCCCGTAGAGCTTTACTGCAGCCTGTCGTTGCGTAGTCGCTTTCCATGTACTGAGTAGGTGGGAGACTTTGATCCCGGGGGCGTCAGCCCCCGGAGTAGTCGTCCATAGAGACACCACCCTTGGAAGGTAACTCCGCTCACTCTTGATGAGGACACCGATAGGTGGGCAGTTTGGGTGGGGCGCCACGCGCTCGAAAATATAACAAGCGTGCCCAATGGCCAGCTCAGGTGGTTCAGCACTCCACCGTTGACTGTAAGGGGAAAAGCTGGCTTGACGTGGATCTGCACAATAAGGATCGACGATGTGAAAGCAGGGCCTAACGAACCTACCAGCCTCATTTCTGGGGGCGGTAGATAACAGAAAAGTTACCTCGGGGATAATTGAGTTGTCACCAGCAAGAGCTCACATCGACCTGGTGGCTTGCTACTTCGATGTCGTCTCTTCCTATCCTGGGTCTGCAGCAGGACCCAAGGGTGGGGTTGTTCGCCCATTAAAAGGGATCGTGAGATGGGTTTAGACCGTCGTGAGACAGGTTTGTTGCTTGGCGGTAGAAGCGTGTAAGATGTCTGATGGAAGGGGTCCTTCAGTACGAGAGGAACGAGGACTCGGGGCCACTGGTTTACCAGTTGTCTGACAAGGCAATGCTGGGTAGCTACGCCCTAATGGATAAGAGCTGAAAGCATCTAAGCTCGAAGCCACCCCAAAGACGAGACATCTCAGGGCACTCGTAAAAGACGAGTTTGATAGACTGCGGATGTAAGCACGAAGGTTCGCCGACGTGTTCAGTCCAGCAGCACTAATCGCCCGAGCATCTTTTTTTCACTTCGTCCGGAAGCGAGCATCCTTCGTCTAACAGGACTTACCTATTGATTATTGAAAGCCGCGACCTAGCGTCGCGCATCCGATTCGAAAGAAGTTGGGTGCACGGTCATAGCGGAGGAGTATACCCGGTCCCATTCCGAACCCGGAAGTCAAGCCCTCCTGCGTCCGTTCCGGTACTGTGGTGCGAGAGCCCACGGGAAAGTCGGTCACTGTGCCCCTCTTCTTTCACCTCGGATATCCCCGTACCTTTGATGAGTATCAGCGAGCGCCGTGACTTGCAATTGTTACTATTCCAGATCAAGTCTAGGTTTTGGACAATTGTGCGTCTATTCTTCTTCGAGAATACTTTCAACTTCTTCTCCAGCGCCAAACAACGAAGCAATGATTGCAGAAATCCAACCAGTCACAAACTGATTTGTCGGAATGTCGTAAATTAATCCTTATGATTCAAACCAACTAATGCTATGCTTCTGGATAATAGGAATCTAGTGAATAGAGTTGGATTTCCATGAACATGGCTATCCATAGGCTGAAGAAGTGTGTGCCTTCGGCAGCATCAGGGACACGTATGGGTATCTCGACCGGTGACGTGTTCGGCTCAGACCAGATAGGCGTCTTTCTTGCAGTAGTTGGAAAGACTGTATTCCATCCACTGGAGCTTGAAGAGGATGTTGTTGAGACTATTGAATCGACTTTAGGTCTGGAGACAAAGGGATTGCTCATCGGGGGCTCTAGACTCATCGGCAGTCTTCTGGCTGGAAATAATTATGGCCTGGCGGTTGCAGATTTAGCCACTGAAGAGGACATCGAAGAATTGACCTCATATGGAGATGTCATCGTCATGGAGAGCGGTATTAACACGGCTGGCAATCTATTGGTTTGTACAGACTCTGGAATTCTTGCCAGCCCTGAGTTGCCGGATGAGGGTCTAGAGATACTAGGCGATGTGATGAAGGCGGATGTTGGATGCACCACAGTTGCCGGACAGGCGATTGTTGGCAGCCTCGCTGCTGCCAATTCCAAGGGCATTATTCTCCATCCGGATGTACGTAGCGATGAGATTGAAGTCATACAACAGGTACTCGATGTCCCTCCAATGGTTGGGACAGTTGCAAGAGGTTCGCCATTCATTGGTTCGGGCATGGTTTGTTCCGATTCAGGAGCATTCACAGGCAAGGAGACAACCGGGCCGGAATTGAACAGGATAGAAGATGCATTAGGCCTGATTTGAGTATTCTCATGAGATTTCGAGTGATTGCACGAAAGCAACGTTGAAGGGCGTCTTTTGATAATGCAACCGCATGGGAGAACTCCTCTATTCAGGCAAGGTGAAACAAGTTTGGTCTACCGATGACCCAGATGTCATCGAATTTCGCTATACTGATCAGATATCTGTCTTCGATCAAATCATTCCCAGCCTCATTCCTCGTAAGGGCGAGAGCCTCAATCGTGCATCATGCCATTGGCTCAAACTGGTTGAGGAGGAAGGTGTTTGTGAGACCCATTTGTTGGAGATGAATGCGCCTGATAGATGTCTTGCACGTCGCTATGATGTGGTCAGGGAAGCAGGTGCCATAACTCCGGAGATGGAGAATGTGTTTGTTCCATTGGAGGTCATCTGCCGTCATCATCTGGCAGGTTCTGGTTGGCGTCGATATCAGAAAGGTGAGGTCGGAGCAGAGGAATTCGGTTTTGATGCAGGGACAGTTATCGAGGAAGGAGTAAAACTTCCAGTTCCATATCTTGAGGTTTCTACCAAGTTTGAGGCATTCGACCGATTACTGGACACCGAAGAGGCATTGCAGATATCTGGATTGAGTGCAGAGGAATTGGATGCAATCAAAGATGTCGTGCTCAAGGTGGATGCAATCATTGAACGTGAGGCAACCAAGAATGGGCTGATCCATGTCGATGGTAAGAAGGAATTCGCTTTGGGTCCCGGCAGAACGCCTGTACTGGTCGACAGTTTCGGGACTCTGGATGAAGACCGCTGGTGGGATCTTGATGCTTACAATAGAGGCGAGATTGTACAACTATCGAAGGAATACGTCAGAGGACATTACATTGAGACTGGTCATCATAAGGAACTCTATGATGCTAGAGCAGAGGGCTCGGAGGAGCCGCCTATCCCTGCTCTTCCTCCATCGATGATAGACCGTACTGCAACACTGTACGCTTCAATGTTTGAACGATTGACAGGGCAAGCCTTCTGAGTAGAACTCGATTGTTCACGAGTGTCGTCTCAACATTATTCCAGTACCCTTTGCACGGGCAGATTTGAGTAACACTGTCAGATGCTTGACGATTTCTCTGACTCCTCCATCATAGGGCTCCACAGATGAAACCCCCCACGAAGTATGCATAAACATCCGGCCTATCGATTCAACCTCTTCTTCATTCAGCCATCCCATCAAGGACAGCCCTCCGAACCCATTTTCATATCGGTCATGGCCAATGCTTGATTCGCACAGTCCTAGATTCAATTTCAACAACAGGTCCTTGATATCAGCATCTTCGTCATTGATCATGAATTCCAAAAGGTATGTGAGTGGCGAGCCATCAGCCCAAGGAAATCTTCCAAGTTTATCCCTCGCCATGCCTTTGTCCAACCATGCAGGAGTTCCATCAGCCTCCGTTTGTCTGGCTATCATCCACAATACGGTTGCATCATCCCATGGGATGTCGCTTCGTTGCGTCAAGGTTTCAACTGATTCTCTTGCTAATCGTTCTTGAAGCCGCTTATCATCCTCGAACATTTTCAACAATTGTTCATCATCACCGTCTACAGAGGAATCCAATGCTTGAATGAGTGATTCAGCCATCTTTCCATCGATTGGATCGAATGTATGGAATGGATTGGTGGTTGCATTCTCAAGTAAATCCATACTCATCCCCAACCGAGCGGCATGGCCGCCTTTCAAGACTCTTTGCTTCGACGTGAGAACAGGTCATCTATCCTCTTGTCCAGATTATCTCCGTCGTCACTCGCTTCGCTCTGTGTTCTAGCAGAGGCGCGCAATTCCTTGATTCTCTGACGGACATCATCCCCAGGACTGAGTTTCACCTTCTCTTCTTCTTCCTCTTCGATTTCAAGACTTTCCTCTTCAATCTCGATGAGAGAAATTCTCTCATCGGCGGTTTGGGAATGTTCGTCTAGATGTAGGCTATCATCACTATCCCCGACAGGTTCAGTGGGTCGGGCGCCAGTCAGAGATTTTGCAGTTTTCTTCTTTGCCCGGTTGACTTCTTGCTGCGTTTTTGGACTTGGCAGCAGCAATCCAGACCACCACATGAACAACAGAACCAGAATGGCCACTCCGCTACCCCATACCATGCCAGAGTCCATGGTTTCCTCAATGCTCTGTGTGGCTAGAACAATCCCATCGCTATCATCATCAGGCTCATCATCAATATCGAATGGGCTTTCACATGATATCTCGGCATCTACTTTTTCACCATCATTCACTGGTGGCCTAGGAAGGTCAAGAATTGGAGCGAAATCTGAGCTGACCACATCCAATGCCCAGGAAGATTGCCAGTCTGCGGAACTCAATGTTAAACGGCAATCTATGCCGTCGAGTATGTCTTGTCCGCTTCGTTGAATTCCGATTCTCAATGCTCCAGAGGATTTCTCTTCGATGTATGCGATTCCTATGTTCCATCCGCTGGGCCGAATAGTGACTGTTCGGCTATCGCTGGAAAGCAACCGGCCATGTGAGTCTAGAGCCCTGATCTCCAGTACCATATCTCCATGATTTCCTTGCCAATCTTCGCTTGAGATATTCACGGTCATTCCCTCGTTGATTGGAGCAGTAATGATTTGACTGTGTATTATCTCTCCAGTATCGGTCAAGAGAATCAGTGTTGCACGAAGTGGCGAACTACTGTTTTGGACATCACATGATGCAATGGTTGCAGAAGTGTTGTGGCCATTTGACCCAAAGGTGTCCGCCACACCATTGATGATGCTGCAGGAAATACTCCTGCTTGCAATAGGGGTCGGTTCGATACGCATCTCCAGTGTATCTGTTCCCTGCGGTGTGAGAATGGTTGCTTGCAGATCTTTGGCTGATGATGGCAGGGTCAACCACCATTTTCCTGCATCAGAACGGAGGCCTATGGTTGAATCAGAAAAGGTGATTGATGTCACTTCCCCATAAAGGCGAACTTCAATTTCATCATTCTCCATGCCGTTGAGGAGGGGGGAGCTGTTCCAAGAAGAATTCGATAATTGCACACTGATGTCATGATGTAGGGATATTCCGCCATCAGCATTGATGTTGATGGAGATGAGGACATTATTGCCATCCCAGTCATCTGCTGGGTTGAGATCGATGTCCAGTCCGACCTTTTCTCCAGCAGCGATAATCATGATGCCATTTCCTGAGGAGGTCCAATCATCGGGTAGCCCACCTATTGAAACATTGACATTCGAGAGGGCGTTTCCTTCGTTCTCAAGCCATACAAGTGGCATCCCTCCTTCCAATGTTACTCGCCAGACATTGGCTGAATGCAATGTCATTGCGTGTTCTGCACCTATTCGAAGTGGAACACTGACTTCCCCAAGTCCTCCACCATCACTTTCCCTTGCTCTGATACGAAGAAGGCTTACTTCTCCTGCGAGCCCATCCTCCGGTGGAGTCACATTGATGTGTAGAATTGTTGATTCGCCCGGCGAAATTGAATCCATCGTCTCAGGATATGATAGATTCCACTCTGGCATGACCAAAGTGAACCATGGGCGTGTGGGGTGATTTCCTCTCTGCTCGATACTCACAGTGATCATTCCACCTTCAGGGTCAATCTCCAGCGAGGTGTTTGAAAGATTGAATCCCCATCCCGTCGTGTGTCCAACAACTATCGATGCTGAGATGGTTTCAATCAATACATCCTCCGCAAATACATCGATTATCAAGTCGGCTTCACTACCGTTCCAAGCATTCTCTGGAACTGTTGTGTTCACCCAGATCCATGAGGTACCTGCGGTTTCAATATCTTCCAGAGTGGTGCTTGAGAATTCCCATTCTGAAGAATCTCCAGCGATGGAATTCAATTCAAATCGGGGTGAAAGGGACAGGTGATCTACACTGTTTCCAGTGTTCGTTGCTGCGAATTGGAAGGATACAATTTCCTTTGGAACGGCTGTGATATTCACTGTACCATTCAGTTGCAGGTCCCAGCGATGATCAGGGCGTGCTTGAATCATGACATCGATGGTGTCCTCAACACTTGGTAGCATGGTTGAAAGCAATGTGAATCGCAAATGGATTGGTACCCTAGCAGGGATGTCGGCCGAAAGGCTGACGTTGACTGGAACATGAACCACTGCACCTGCACTTAGATTCCTTTGCGGATTGGGTATCAGGAATGTGACTCCTGGATTAGAACTGAAGTTTTCATTTGCAATGACTTCCCCTATCAACTGGTATGAATCCAGACCATTGCCTGGATTTTCCAGCCGTAAAATGAGGCGGTCTCCTTCATCATCTTCGCCCTCGGCCACATCAACGGCCCATGGGTCAGTTATCTCTTCACTCAATGAAATATCAGAACGGTGGACTTGTAACACGTGTAGAGATAGGTTGAGGTCATGGAATGAGACTGCCTGTGCGCTGATGTTCGCAATGTGCAGATTCGGCGGAGTTATTCCTGGAATCGTAAGATTCAGCCAGCCAACTGCTGGAGATGGTCCGAGTGTGGTCGAGAGTATTCCTGCCGCCAATTCCAGGTCGCCTCCGGTTGTCCATGTCCAGCCTTCTTTGAGCAGTCCTGCAGAACCAAGGTCCCAAGATAGATCAGCACCTCCTGGTTTGCTGACTTGAATTTCCCATGATTTGGGATTTTGAGGTTCATCTCTGATGTGTGGTGGAGTCAGTGCCAACCCATTCGCAGTAAATTGGAAGTCGATATCTCTGCACAGAGTGTCACTTGCTGAACCGATACATATCTCGAGATTATTGGACACCGAATCGCCTAGTGATGCTGAATCTGTAGGAACCTCAACTTTGGCGGTGTAGGCTCTGATTTCACCTGGTGCTAGTTCGATTAGAGTTACTTCATCACCGTCTTCATCAATGATTCTTGGCTGTTTCAGCCAACTATTCTGATTCCAAGTGATACTACTACTTGTTTCGTATGCGTTGCCGAGGTTCTCTATCATGAACCAAGCACTCGCATCGTGTCCCTTGCGGCCACTTCCATGTGAGATTGCCAAGCCATCGGGACCTTGGATA
>JASMHR010000021.1:0-5031 GCA_030750665.1 Candidatus Poseidoniaceae archaeon | reverse complement strand
AGCCCCTGAGTTCGTAACACCTCAATTGGAATCGTGGCATTGAATGAGATGTTTTGATCTTCATCCAAAATCATCTGTATGATGATATGCCCGCTCTCACTACCTTCAGCACCCTCTGGTACTGAGATATTTATGACTGGACTCCAAGGAGTGTCAGGCTCTAACTCCACCATCTGACTCCCGCCGAGGGTGGCATCGACCATTGTCCAACCATCTGGGAGATGTTCATTCAGTGTCATACTCCATTGGGCGGTCTTACGTCCTGTAGCAGTCACAGTTGGAATGACATCAGCGCTCTCGCCGGGGAGAATCCGCGTCAGTTCCACAGGAGCGGAGATATCAACCACATATGGGTCGAGTACCTCAAGATGAGTGGTGCTTATGTCGTTATCTTTCCTTGCTTGTGAGTGGTTTGATTGTGGATCGAGAATCAATTGAATCTCGTGTACACCTCTGGTGGCAACAATGTCCACGCTGAAAGTGACTGGTCCGCCGTTACCGCTGGGTGCCACTGGTTCAAGGTCAGTGCTGCGATCTCTACCGATCTCCACTCCACCTAGATAGAGCACAGCATCGAAAGCCCCCTCGAAAGCTACGGTGCCGATATTGGAGTATTGAGCGCTGATGGACACCGTGGCTCCAGGGTCAGGTTGTTCTGGATTGAACGTGATGCCACGCGAATCACTGGTGGGGGCGGCATCTGCTGCTGTTCGACTGACCAATGTATCACCAATCAACAAGTCCAGTGCACCATCGCCATCGAGATCTCCGGCGGCGGGAGCGGACCATGTTCGATGAGGTACTGATAATGGTGAGGACCAGTGAGCATTGATATCTGCTGAGGTCCCACTGTCGCCATCGAATGCATACACTCGGCGTCCAAATCCGACGACGAGTTCTGGAGCACCTGTCCCATCAATGTCTATGGCCAATGGGGCACTTGCAGCAATCTCATCATTGTCATTACCACTGCTGGAATCCATAGTTCGGCTGAAAATCTTACTGATCGGTTCCTCGGTGATATCATGGCAACCTGCCAAACCTTGCCGCTCGAATGTCAGGCTACTGGTACTATACCAAGTCACCCAGCAGAGACGGTCGCTGGTGCCATCATCATCTTCGTCAACTGCTATTGGAGCAGCATCGGCATATCCATTCGGTGCTCTGAATCTCCATAATTCATCAGTTGAGGTCAAATCCCATGCTACGAAGGTCGCACCGTTTCCATTTGTACGACCGTTCTGGTCAGAAGGAATCGTGAAGACCACTTCCGGTGCAGCATCCCCATCAAGTTGTGCAATGACTGGTCCTGGAACTCTGAGATGGACTGGATCAGCATCTGTTTGTGTACCGGTCAGGCTTATTCGTTCCCAGTCCAGAGAGCCGCTCTCTCCATCGATTCTCCAGACCCACATATTTCCATTGTTCGCATCGATTGTGGTCAACAGTATTGCAGCATTGAGGTCATCAAGTGCTACCCAGGTTGGGTCTGAGACATGTGTGCCACGGTCCAATGCAACACTCCAACTTGGATCGGGTGGGCCTGTGAGCGATAATTGGATGGCTTTGATGGTTGGATTGCCAGTGTCTTGATCTATCAATGCCAACACTGCTTCCAGACCTCCATCCATCTGCAGGTCTGCTACCAACAACTGTGTTGAGACCAGATGATTACTTTGCTGAATAGCGAAATGAGGAGATTCCGAACCCAATCTCATGTCTGCATCGTTCCATGTCCAAAGTAATTCTGAGGAATGTCCGCTGCTTACCCATCCTGATTCTGAACAGGTCAGTCGTGGTGAGTAAAGGTCGAGATTGACAGAACTATCACTATCGTAGGCAACCACAATCTCTGGCATTCCATCCGCATCAATATCCACCACCGCTGGTGAAGACTTGACCGCAATCGTGACTCCAAGGTCAACTTGCCAAGCTATCTTTCCAGAACCTCCGTCTACAATACTGAGAATGCTATGGGTTTCTCCGCCCACATTCTGCGAACTTACCATGACTGCAAACAGGAGGCCTTGTCCACAGCGCTGGCTTGCGGCGGTAGGGGCACTGATCGATGTGCTGAAATCTCCGATCACCGTGCCAAATCCATCGGCTCCATAATGAGAACTTGTGTGATGTTGCCAATTGACCAATGGGTCATCGATGGTCATCAAGGAGGTGACATTCTCAACCGGCCCATCATTCGGCCCTCCATTGACTGAATGGTGCGGCATGGTTGAGTTATGAGTTGGATTATGTCGAAATTGCCCCCATTCTTCATCTCCATACCATGTTGTTTCATCTCTAGCGCTGACGCCTTGGTTGACCAAAGTGGAATCAGAGATGGCTCCGGTCCAAGCAGCAACAGGAAGCAGCATCAGTGCCATGAAGACTGATGTTCTGCATGTACCGCTTCGCATACCAACGCTATGGTGTGGATTTCATGCACCTAATAGGCTTACGTGAAACGGGACCCTTAGGGTCCCGAAAATTGAATGAAGATTAAGTAGCGGAGAGGGGTAGTAAAGCGAACCCAGAGTATCTTCCGAGAATCCTCACAGTCGGTGGGCTTATGAGGGGGCCACAGGTCGCCGGTTCGACTTCGGTCGTTTTCTCTCCCGAGGCGTACGCCGGTGAAGGACGGAATGGGTATCTTCCGTCCTTTCATACGCTTTGGAGAGAGCGTGGTTGAAGCGAGGTGAAAAAAGATGTACAAACTGGTGCAGAAAGAGGACATCATTAGGATTCCCGCTGAATATATTCGCAAGGGGCAATCCTTGAATCAGCATATTGACAAACTTGCTGCAACAGCGTTTGAGGGACGATTCGATGATGATAATAGATTTATTCTGGTGACCTTGAACCATGAACCATTAGGCCGTGGACGTATCATCCATGGAGATGGAGCGATTTATCAGAATGTCAAATTCGATGCTGTGCTGTTCTGTATGGATGATTACGAAGTGGTCGAAGGCGCAGTTTCCGAAGTACATGATTTCGGTGCATTCGTCCGTATCGGACCAATGGAGGCTCTTCTTCACAAATCCCAGATTATGGAAGACCATGTTGACGTCAATGTTGGAATGGGCATGATTGAAGGCAGGCAGACTGGCAAGAGACTGCAGACACGCAGTACTGTCAGGGCCAGAATCGTTTCCCTTTCACCGAATTCTACAGATCCACGTCAAAGCAAAATTGGTTTGACCTGTAAGCAGCCTGGATTGGGTGGAACTGAGTGGCTCGAAGCAGAGCGCAGTGAGTGAGGTGAAGAAAATGGTGAAGCAACCTTACGCATGCGGAGAATGTCATCGAATACTCGATGATGGAATTGATCAGTGCCCACATCATCCTGATTCGAAGGTCACTTCTGACCATCTAGGCTACGTCATCATCCTCAACCCCGAGCGGGCTGAGATTGCAGTCAGACTGAATATCTCAGAGCCCGGAACCTATGCACTCAAAGTGAATGTCCACTGATAAGGAGTTGGAAGAATGGAGATAATTGAACGCAAAGAAAATATTCTGCTCGACCGTGTTGAGATTCATTTCAGTTGGAGGCATGAGGGTCGTTCGACTCCTAGCCGTGATGAATTATTGGCTATGGTCAAGACATTGGAACCCAGTTCTGATAAGGGAAATATCATCGTAAAGGATGTCGATACACGATTTGGTCAACCCACAACCACCGGAGTTGCTCATGTATACGGAAACAAGGACAGTATGTCTGTGGAGCCAAAATACATTCTTGAAAGGCACGGTATGCTGTCCGAAACTTCTGCAGATGTGCCCGCTGCTGCCGTTGCGGTGGCCGCTACAGATGACGGAGGTGAAGAATGATGGGTGGAAGTGATCGGAAGCGCCGATTAGCTGAAGGTAGAGATGGACCTAATCCAAGCGGTAAACATGCTAAGTATGCCATTGAAGATGGAAAACTTGTACGCAAGGGTGAATCCTGTCCAGAGTGTGGAGATGGAGTATTCCTTGCGATTCATGCAGACCGTAAGTCATGTGGTCGATGTGGGTTTACAGTAACTACAGTTGCCAGTGAATGATACTGAATCATTTCTTCTTGAATTCAGACCAGTTGCCAAGATTCTCTAGAATCTGCCAATTTTTCCCTTGTTGAAGTATCTGCACTCCGAGTTCATCTCTTTCGAAACGCATCATTCCTTCATCACCCCAAATCAAGTCCTCTCTCCATCCACACATTCTCCATGAACGGTCCTCCTCATCCCAGAGCGCTGCTGAAACTGGGCCTCCTACATCAACAACGGTGATTTCGTCTCCAATTGGGTCCTTGAAACGTAGCAAGTGACCACGGTTTGTGCACAGTAGCCAACCACCCTCGGGTGAATGGAAAGTATCAGTTATGCTTGCAGGTGCTTCGATTGTTCCCATTTCCAATGTCTCGCCTTCATCGGCTGACAATCTTGCCCACCCTCCTGCTCGAGACCACAGGTACAATTCATCTCCAACTTCGTGCATGCCACTGATTTCTTCACCCCGTGGAATTCCTTCAAGTTCCATCCATCCCATTTGAGGTCGTCTCCATATCTCTTCAGCATCGAGCCCGATACAATAGACTCCTCTTTTCCACAGTGCAAAGGCGATACCTCCTGCCAACTCCGTCAGTCCCAGTGGTTCAGCATCCAAGACATGGGACCATCTCGCTCCAGCGACATCAACAGGGCCGTCGTATTCTGATCCTGGGTGCATTGATGCTCTGACTGTTGATTTGTTCACTCCTTGAGCGAATACCCTATCGAGTGGAATACAAGCCATTCTGGCAGCAAGAATATCATGTTCGACCCAGAATCCGATAAGGGAATCTTCAATCACGATACTGCGTGTAATAGGTGAGGGGAAAGGCCTGAAAGAATCGCTTCGGGGTTCTAGAGTTTCAGCATCAAGCCATTGCAATTCACCGTCGACACCGATGAGCAAGACTCCCATATCTTTGACAAAATGCGCGGTTGACGCGGCCAAAGCGTCGTCGGACATGCTGCGCGCAGGTTGAACTTGTACATTGGATTGCCT
>JASMHR010000020.1 GCA_030750665.1 Candidatus Poseidoniaceae archaeon | reverse complement strand
GCAGCAGATGGTGCAGCTGTTGAAGCAATGCGTGCCACTTTTGATCAAGTCCCCTTCGACGGCCGCGTTGCGATAGGCGAAGGAGAGAGAGACGAGGCCCCAATGTTGTGGATAGGAGAACCACTCGGAAACATGCAAGGCCATCCTGATGCACTGAAGGTTGATATTGCTGTAGACCCCTTGGAGTGTACCAATAATTGTGCAAGTAACAGTCCTAATTCTATTGCAGTTCTCGCAGCAGCACCAAGAGGTGACCTTCTACATGCCCCAGATTGTTACATGGATAAGATAGCAGCGGGTGCTGACCTTGCAGGTGAAATCAGTCTTGATGCTGAGGTTGCTTGGAATCTTGAGCAGGTTTCATCCGTACTTGACAAGCCGATGAGCGAGGTCAGAGTAGTTGCTCTTGACCGTGAACGCCATGCACAATTGTTCTCAGAGGTTAAGGATGCGGGGGCACAATTGCATCTGATGGGTGATGGTGACATCTCTGCTGCAATTTGGGCTGCTGAACCAAGTGGGCCCTATGACCTCTTGTTAGGTATCGGTGCTGCACCTGAAGGAGTCATCACTGCCGCTGCTTTACGCGGATTAGGGGGAGTTTTCGAGGGGCGTCTCAAGTATCGAAGCGAAGAGGAGAGAGAGCGCGCAAGCAACATGATCAAGGGAGACTTGGACAGATTGTGGCGAGCCGAAGAGTTGTGCCGTTCCAGCGATTCGGTATTCGTTGCCACAGGGGTCTGTCCAGGGTATCTTCCTGGCGTCGAACATGTTGATAGCGGAATCAAGACCACTTCTCAAGTCATCAATGTGGAAAGTGGAATTTCTGAGCGCATTGAAACTGTACATCGTTGATTCAAGTCTTGATAACGCCAGTTCTTCCGCAAGTTCGGATATTGTGCCCGACTCGGCCACATCCATTGCAACGCCTCTTTCCATCCTTTGGCCGACGTTTTGTGGAAGTTTTATCTGGATTAAGACGTGGACATGTTCTGATATTGTGTCCTACTCTCCGACACTCATTGCAAACCTTTCTGCCATCCTTACGGGGTCGTTTTCTTCTCGGGCCCTTCGGCTTCAATTTTGGACAAGTTCGAGAATTGTGATTCCGCCGATTACAATGGCTACAGCGCCGCACACCATCCTTTCTTTTCTTGGGTGGTCTTTCAGGATGTAGTTGGGGGCAGGTCCTGTTATTGTGCCCATGTCGGCCACAAACAGAACATCTTCGGCTTCCTAAGTTCTTCAATCTAGTTTGTCTGACCTTGGCTTTATGGGGATTTATCTTGGCACATGTTCTGCGATTATGGCCTTTGATGCCGCATTCAGAACAAATGTAGAAAAATACCGGCTCCCGCATCAGCATCACCCTGAGCAGAATCCATATTTTTCATTGACGGTAATCGAAAATCATGCCAGGATATTGTCACCATCACTGCGATTCATTCAAGGTTGAAGTGCTTGTGCCAAGGTCCGCTGATGACCATGGATATTGCCCCTCCTGCGGATGTACCAGATGAGATGGTTGAGACTTGGCTTGCCAATATGGCTGCCGCTACATGTGGGACAGGTAAGATGAATCTATTCGCATGTGACCAGAAGATTGAGCATCTGAATGATGATTTCTATGATGGCGGAGTCAAGATTCCTTCAACATCCAACTGCCCATCACACCTGTTCGAAATTGGTGCACGTGCGCACGCTGAGGGGACCATTGGGGTTTTAGCGGGGCAATTGGGTTTAATCTCAAAGTATGCAATGGATGACCCCGAGGTACCTTATCTAGTGAAATTGAACAGCAAGAGCCACATGGTAAAGACCTCGCAACGTGATCCAATCAGCATGGCAATGTGGGATATCGATGATGTTTTCACACTTATCAATAACGGAATCAATGTGGTCGGTATTGGGTATACAATTTACCTCGGCAGTGAATATGAACACGATATGCTGACTGAAGCAGCAACCATGATTCGTCAAGCTCACGAAAATGGGCTGATATCAGTCACTTGGATATATCCGCGTGGACAAGCAGTCCCTGATGAAATGGACCCACAGTTGATCAGTGGAGCAGCAGGGGTCGCATTGTGTATCGGTGCGGATTTCACCAAGGTGAATTATCCACGTTCGTTTGAGGGAATGACTGAGGCCGAGAGCCTGGGTATCGCTGTCGAGGCTGCTGGTCGGACCGGAGTCATCTGCTCTGGGGGCGGCAGTCTTGCGCCTGAACAGTTCTTGCAGCGATTATGGGATCAGATCAATATCTCTGGAGCAAGAGGTGCTGCTACAGGACGAAACATCCATCAGAAGAGTACTGATGAAGGTGTGCGAATGGCTGCTGCTTGTCATGCAATAATCTGCAAGGGTGATTCTGTGGAAGAGGCATTGAAAATCTTCAATCGTTGACACACATGCATTCCCTCAGGATGCAAGGTGAGGATTCTTTCATCCAAAGGCTGGACGGTTCTCATCATTGTTGTTATTGTTGTTGTTGTTGAGAATGAATGGCTGCCCATCTTCCCAGTCAGGGCAGTTATCTGAGACCCAGTTGCGCGTTGCCCACTCGCAGATGTCATATCCGCCCGAGAGAATTCCACTCCTCTTGATGTATCCGACTTTGACAATATCCTTGTCCTTGGACAGAACATTACCCAACTGTTGGCTGGTGGTCCCATGCCTCATGGTAGTATTGATATGTTCAAGTATTTCGGCTGTGTTTCTTGGTCTTTCGGCCAAGAATTTCTTGATCTTCTCTCTTATTCTTACGGTCTTCATTATTTTCCACCTCGTCATTTTAGCGGTTATCGACATTGAACCGGTACCCGCTTGCCACGAGGACCGCTGTGACTCATATAACCGTTCTCCCTCCAAAGGGAAGTAGGGTTACACTTACTGACTGGATTTCTACTATTCCCCACCCTTCTTGGTAGGGCCGGTGTGGAAAATAACCCATCTCCACTGGAAATATGTAACTATATGTAAGTTGTAAACTAAACCAAGACAAGTTCTTAACACTGACCTCGCCGTCGATTCAATAGGAGGATACCCCAAGTGCCGGCGAAGATTCGTAGTAACTACCGCCGCCGCTTGCTCACCCATCTGAGCATAGGTGCATCCAGAGTAAGTGACGCCGCATCAGTGACAGGCCTACGCCTTCCGCACGCCTCTGCCGAATTGAAAAAACTCCGAAACGAGGGTCACGTGTCGGCTGATAGGGATGATGCTTCACGAGGTGCGATGCAGCGGTTGACGGCCTCAGGATACTCTCTTCTTGAATCAGATGAACTCGCCAGATTGAGAGTGATTCTAAGGCGTGAAATACCCTTGGAAGCCGAAGGTTGTATTGTCGCGAGGGATGGTGATTCACTGCTGTTGGCTTACGCGAAGAAACCTCAGAAAGGGTTGTTTTTGATTCCAGTACGGAGTTTCGACAGCGACGGACTTTCCAGTGGAAACAAAGGGGGGGGGATTTATCCCTTCTGGGCATGGCCACAGGAGAGGGCCATTCGATGGTATGACGCGAAGACTCTTGATCGAATCGAGGAACCCGAGGACAGGGTATCGATGGATACTCTGGAAGGTTGGTCAGAACAGGTTTCTGCAGTAGGTCTGGTGCGTGCTCGAGCACTTTCTGGGAGTGCTAAAGAGACGATTGCAGTTGGCTCTTGGTTCTGCGACGGCCTAGATGAACCACCTCCGGAGTTGCCCCATTCCATCAGAGGCGGGGAGTGGACACTGGGCGAGGTGCATGACAGGGCGCCATTGGCTAGACCCGATGTTCCTGTTGTCGCTGTGGTCAAGGAGAGATATATCGCTTCGATGTTGGCGGACACAGCGCGAGAGGGAGCCTGTCTGTTATCTGACAAGGTTTCGAACATGCCATTGCCTGTGGCGGTGTTGGAAAGATGGATCCATGAGGCACATCCACGTCTACCCCCTGCCGAGTTACGTGATAGATTGTCTCAGGTCCAGAAAGCTGCACTGACTGGCTGGAGAGCCAGAAGAAGACGTTCAAGGGTTTCGACCACCTGGCAGAGGTTCAGGGATTCATGGGCTGATGTTGAGTGGCAGGAAGAAATTCCACAGGACAAGACACTCGAATGGAACATCTCGAAATTGGATGACAATGCAGTCAAGGCTTTGATGCATTGGGTTGTCATGGACAGGGGACAACAATTGGTTGTCAATTGGCCCACTCATCGACCTTTTGAGCGCCAAATGTTTGATTCGTTGTTGAATAACCATAATGTCAGGTTGGTCATTCTGCCTGAAGAGGCGGACGTACCTTCGTTGTTGGTCAAAGAAGATTTCTCGGGCTGGCCTGCAGCCCGACTTGTCATGCTTGATGGCTCACAGATACCATTCATCTTGACACAACAGGTCGAAGAGACCACGTCTCCGCCAGATAATTGGAACCCTCCTAGTAGCCCATCTGAACTGCGTTCGCTTCCTGTCATCCAGTTCAGTAACAGAGACCCTGAAGATGAGGAAGAGGCTCTGTTGATAGCAACCTCTTCTTATCCTCAAGGTGACGAGGAATGGGCCAACCGCAATGAAGGCCTGTTTCCATTGGCAGCATGGATTGCTACCCCTGAGGGTAATCGTTGGTCAAGATGGCAGAGAATTGGTGATCTTCTCGAGCCGATATGGTTCGAAATGCTGCAACCAGAACAGGTGCCATTGGTGCATCTCCTAGAGATATCTGAGGCTTCTCCTGTAGAATGGAGACAATCGGCTTCCAATGTGATTCGTGCAGCGATGATCGAGCATCCCGATGTGGTCATGGAGATGCGAAGGAAATCCAAGAATGCAGAGGTTTCTGCAATCTGTTCAGAACACATTCTAGCAACTGCTCCGTGGACAATCCCGTATCTTGGAAAGGGAATGGCAGGATGGGCTTGGAAGTCTTGGTCATCATCTCCATCTGAGGATATTGAAACAGTTTTGCCGGGAATCACTTGGTGTTCGCGGATGGGATATCTGAAGAAGAGTTGGGCTGATGATCTGGTTGCTCAGATACCGAATCTGGCGGCTGAACACCCACTTCATAGTTGGAAGATGCTGATGGATTGGAGTATTGAAGCCAAGGAGCCTTCATTGGAGAACATGAGAATTTTAACTGAAGCCCTCCATATAGAGTGGTGGGCTCACTTGGCTCCTGAGATATTGTTCCGACAACTTGAGAATGAACAAGGCAGGGAATGGCTGGTTGCAACAGCAATTCCTTGGGCAGCTGTTTGTCTCAGGCCCATTGGAGAAACAGTTGATACTCCTGGAATTGAAATTGAGCATCCAGGAATGACTCCAGGTTTGCAGATACTGATGCGGCATCACTTGGATAATCTGGAGGCAGACGACGGTGATGGTGCATCTCAATTACTCGACCTCATGGAATGTCTGGAGGATTTGGTCAGTGGTGGTGTGGTACGTTCAGGGAGGATTCATCCATGTGTTGGATGGTTAGCAAGGCCAGTAGATGAATGGGGCTCAATGTCGATGTCTCCAAGGGAGATGTACAAGGATGAGAATGTCGAGAAACGAATATCACAACGATTGAGTGGATTTCACAGGGATTTGCTGAATCCTGGTCAAATAAGGCTGCCATGAGTGGAAGGATTCAAAAAAGTCTGGTTTCAGGATAGACTACCGCACCAGCAACACCGACTGGAGAGCCTCCCCTCGCCGGGTTGGCACAATGAGAGCTGGTACCAATGAGTGCGGTCCGCCGCTTGCGAAGACCGTGGGGATCTTAGGATATGAGCCTCGGAGCAAACAAGTGGCGATACCGATCGAGTATGGGTCCTTGCCGGACGAGAGGATGAAGGTGAGACAACCCCTTGATCGGACAGACGCCCCGGTGTGAGGGTCATGCCCCTGAGGCAACGATGAGGAGGGCTGTTACACGCCGGGGCACATCTTTCTCCATCTCCACCTTTCTTGCAATTGGATAAGGCGCCTCTAGCGTCCAAAGTCCTATTCGCCCCCAGCGGCCCCAAATTATCGATGGAGAGAAGATTCTCCCGTTGTCTGGTCGGTGGAACATTCGATAGATTCCATTCGGGCCACATGCATCTTCTGGAGTTAGCTGCCGGTAATGCAGAATTCATTGAAGTCTGGGTCAGTGATGATTTAACCACTCAACAGAAATCCCCATTCATTCTTTCATTGGAAGAAAGGTTGGCAGAACTGATGGATTGGGTAGAATTGAACCATGGTGCGCGGTTCAGCACCCATATCTTGAGAGATTCATTGGGGCCAGCTCCGGTCAGAGACGATTGTGATTCCATCATCTGCACTATTGAGACTAGAGGAAATTGTGAACGAATCAATGAAATCCGCGAGGAGAATGGGCTTTCTCCCTTGGAAATCATTCAGGCTAGTCATCTTGAGGATGGGGTAGGAGGGATCATCAGCAGTACACGAATCCGTGCTGGAATAATCGACAGAAGTGGTAATCCTTGGTTTCCTGAACTGCTACAGGAACTACGAATGCCGATTGAAATGGATACTATTTTGAAAGAACCACTTGGAGTATTGTATGAAGGACCTGAAGAATCCCCAGAGATAGCGATGTACAAGGTTCTGGATGAGGTCTCAGATGACGCATTTATCGTAGCCGTAGGAGATGTATGTGTTCAGACGATGCTCGAAATCGGGGTTCGTCCTGATATCGGAATTGTCGATGGAATGACCAAGAGGAGTGAATTGCCTGACAAAGAGAAGGTTGGAGATGATGGCTGGAGTATCATACTCTCCTGTGTCAATCCTGCTGGACATTTGAGTATCGATTTATTCAATGCATGTCGTACAGCGATTCATTCAGATACAGATGTTCTGATCAAAGTAGATGGTGAAGAGGATTTAGCTCCAATTCCTGTTCATCTATTGTTACCACTCAATGCAGTGGTCCTCTATGGACAACCAGGCAAGGGAGTTGTTGTGAGAGTAAGCGATGAAGACGTGAAAATACGTTGCCGAGAGATACTAGATGTCTTTGAGGTGGTTTCCTCTGGATGAAAAGCCGCTGGTTTCGGTCACTGTTGCTGTCCGAGATGGTCAGAATTGGGTTGATGATTGTCTGCAATCATTGGTTGATCAGACTCATCGACCATTGGAGATTATCGCAGTTAATGATGGATCCAGTGATGGAACTGCTGAACGATTGGCAGAATGGAGTGATGAGAACGGCGAAGAAATAGGTGTATCAGTCCGAATCTTGAATCAAGATGCTCTTGGTTTAGCAGCGGCTAGGCAACATGCTCTTGAGGAATCCCAAGGGAAGTGGGTGGCTATAACTGATATCGATTGTCGTCCACACCCCACGTGGATTGAATTTCTAGTGGCTCAAAGTGAAGGTTTGGATGATGAGAATGTGGTGAGCGTGACTGGCAGAGTCATTTTCGCTGAGGGTGACACCATCGTTAGTAGAATCAGAGCGCAGGAGATAGAGAGGAAGTATCGCAAACGTTCCCGCAGAACCACGTTGGCCAATGGGCCATGTAGCATGTTTCTCAGGGACAGACTGCTGGAAATCGGGGGTTTCAATCCAGCATGGTATCATGCAGAGGACATGGAGGTCTCATTGAAACTCATCGAAGCGGGAGGGGTGATCATCCATACTCCTGATGCGGTGGTACAGCATGTTCCAGAGGACAAGTTGAACATCTTTCTCAGGAAAAGGAAGAGAGACGCTAGAGCGCATGTTCGTATTGTGCGAAAATATTCTCCAGCACTACGAAAAGGACCCGGCTTCGATTTCATCGGGGCTTCATGGTTTGTTCTCGCTCTCGCTCCTTTTCTCTTTGGAGTATTTTTCTTAACCGCTCGAATCGTCTTCACTGAGGTCAGATTTGAATTCTATGCACTCGGTTCACAAATACTCATCGCCTTGAGCAGCATTTATCTTCTGTTAGGACTGAGTTTGATGAAGGGTTTCCTTGGTAGAGGCAGATTATCGATCAAGATCAAAGATTCTCTGCTCTTACCTTTGGTGTTGACTCTTTGGAGTATTTCATTGTGGTTGGGGATAATATTGGGTGCGATTGATGCAATGGCTGGAAGACATGGCCATGGTTCAGAAAGAACGAAATGAATACAACAAATCGAAATCAATCGAGTGGAGCAGGTTCATCATCTTCTGCTGGCATTGCAAGGAATGCGAAACCGAAACCAATTAATGCGGCTGAAACAGCATAGGTCCCTGGGTCTACCCAGTTGTTGTACACAATGCCCCAGTAGAAGTAGAAAATGAAACCGAAGAAGAGTAGCCAAGAGGACATGGTTCTCCTCCAACCGCCTTCTTCAGGGCTGAACATCGAAGGCCAGAGGTCGTTGACCACTAACCCCTTCAACCATTCTGCTAGGCCCCCTTCGACATTGCTCGTGATTCCTTTGGCTCCTATTCCAAGCAGGACAAGTCCGATGCCGAGGAAGAAACTGTCTCCCATGAGATGGAATCCTTGATCTGCAGCATCAGTCATCAATATCTGTCCTACTTTTCCAAAACTCAGGAAACCGATCCATGATATCTTGCCACTTGGATGGGCCATTACCAGCAAATTTAGAATTCCAAGCAACAGAATCCATGCGCCTAAGGCAAAAAACCATGTGGAAATTACTTGACCAGGGTTGAGCAAGGAATTGAGGAAACCCCCTTCAGACTCAATGTCGTCAGTCTCTGTCATGGCCACGCCGACCGTCGGTCCTCGTTTAAGGGCCACGGCTCATTCACAAGCGGGATTGGAAACGATACTTGCCCTTCTCAACGCTGTTCAGAGATTCGTCTGCATTGATCATCAATTCTGTTGCATCGATTGAAATCGGCATACAACTGTTGATTTCTTTGCTGCGTCCATATCTTCCACGACTGACGGTCTTGGAATTGATTAGACCCAGCATGTCGAGATTTGAGAGTAGATCAGTGATTCTTCTCTGAGTCAGGTTATTGGTTCCATAATGCTTGCATGCTTGACGGTAAATTTCGTAGACTTCTCCCGTGGCAATGTTGGACAAACCATTTCTTTCATTCAATAATACCGAGAACAAAACCAACTTCTGCTGTGGAGGCAGGGTCTTGATAACCGGTGTTATCTGGTCGCATTCGATTTGATTCTGAGCCATTCTGACATGTTGTACCTCAACCACATCTTCTCCACTCTGTTCGGCCTTTTCGGTTGAAACTCGGATTAGATCCAAAGCCCTTCGAGCATCCCCGTGCTCTTGCGCTGCTAATGCCGAACACAGTTGTACAACGCCATCTCCCAGAACTCCCGATTTGATTCCTTCCTTTGCTCTCTTCTCAAGGATGTCGCTCAACTGCCCAGCATCGTAAGGTGAGAAGATGACATCTTCTTGTCCGAGGCGACTCTTGACTCGGGGGTCAAGATATTCGGTGAACTTCAGATCGTTGCTGATGCCGATGACACAGCACCTTGCCTGGCCCAAGCGCTTAAGGTCATCATTGATGTTACATAGATTGTACAGCAGATCATCTCCTGCTTTTTTGACTAAGTGGTCAATTTCATCAAGCACGATGACATGAACTCCTCCCCTTCGATTCATTCTATTCACGAGTTCGTCGAAAACACGGTCTGTGGGCCATCCAGTGAAGGGGATGTCTTCCTTCTCGTACGATTCAAGTAGAGAATTTCCTAAGAAGGCAAGTACTCTGTATTGAGTATCTATGGTCCGACAGTTGACATGAACAGGGTTCACGGGTTTACCAATCTGCTTGCCTTTATCCTCAAGTTGAGCATTGATGAATCTGATGACTGCGGTTTTTCCAGCTCCCGTGACTCCATACAGAATCATGTTTGAGGGAATCTGTCCTTTGAGAGCTTCAACAAGATTGAAGCGAATCGCCTTTATCTCTCTGTCTCGATGAGGTAATTCAGTGGGTGAATGGCTATGGCGCATCACTTCTTTGTTGATGAAGAGGCTTGGGCGTGTGAGAAGATTATCGAAAATATTTTCTTCCATTTTCTAACACCTTTCCCCTTCAGAACCAACTTTGAATTTATTCAGCACAACTACTTGAGCGCGATGATGGCTCCTAGTCCGAGGGGGGGTAATAAGTCTGTTCACATCACGGATTGCGAGGTGCCGATTTGCCCGACATCCACAACTTATTGTTCTGCAATTGAAATATGCACATATTTTCATTCCGATTTGTGAAATAACCTCTAGTCGTGCGTTTTCCACACCGCTTTTGAAATCTCTCACCGAGGGCAGCCAACAGATTCGATCGATGAAACATCACTTTCATTCCATCCGTTACCGATGTGGATTTGAAGATATTGAAAATGGATGAATAATATGGCGCTATTGAATTCCATTCTAGAATCGAAGAAATTCTTAACGAGTATATGAAGGAATCTGTAATGCTCCAATTGACAAGATATTATTCAGAGCCAGTAATTAACATATTAATGAATAATTAATTGCCCAATAATTGCGCATCATTTATTGCTTCGTTGAAGACCTTCGGAGTTGAGAATGAAACGGTCACCATCGCTGACCTGAATGACATTGTCTGGAAGTTGGGGAAGTTGATTGCTGATTATTGGCTCTCGCTCACAATTTGGCTCATCAAGCCAGGTATGAGTGACTAGAAAAATGGTTTCAGGATTGGCATTGGCCAATGTGGCAACTGTACTAGGCCTGAAGTGTTGAGGGATATCGACCTCTTCGGGAACGCCCATCTCCATGACTACTACATCACAGTCTCCGGCCCGGCTGGATATTGCCTCACATGGTCCTGAGTCTCCAGTGTGCATGAATTTCAATCCCGATTCATGGGTCATGATGTAACCATGTGGGTCAACTTCAATCTCATGCTTTACCTCAAATCGTTCGAAACTCCAATGTGGAGAGCATTGAACTCCCCCTTGCTCTTCTTCACTCCATTTGAAAGAATCAAGCCTATCACCAACACTCCCCGGGTATGCTAATTCACAGAGTTCAGCCAGTCTTTTCTTGCACGCTGAAGGGCCGTGGATGCCAAGTTCCCTATTCCCTTCTCTATCAGAGATCCATTTCCTTTCAAGGATGAGAAATGGGAAACCAAAGTAGTGGTCTCCGTGCCAGTGAGTGAACAGGATGCTGTTGATGTCTCTGGGAGAGATATTGATTCGCCGCAGTGAAGCCAATGCAGTAGGTGGGCAATCAATTAGTATTGAATCATCTAAGAGTAGCAATGAATGGAATCTTCCTTGTGGAAGAAAGGCGTTTCCGGTTCCAAGGAATTCCAGTATTGGCATGTATCAGCGAGGGGCATTCATGGTTTGACTCTTTCACTGTTCAAGGATTTCTGAAAGGGTAGGTGAACGACCCAATCTTGATGAATGAGGTTCCGGTCTCGGCGCCGACGAAGGTGTGAAAGTGTCCCGATTCAGTGCTAAGAACCCGTATTCTTCAAAGGTCATAGAGAATACTCTGCTCAATGGTGAAGGGGCAACAAAAGAAACCAGACATTTTGTGTTTACACTTCCCTCTGAAGGTCTAGATTACAAGGTAGGAGATGCTCTTGGAATAATTGCAGAGAATCCTCCTGAAACGGTAGAAGCTCTGCTTGATTGCACCGGGTGGGATGGAGATTTGACGGTTGAGAGTCACAATGGTGAGAAGACTCTCCGAGAAGCTCTAAAAACCGATTATGAGATTCATCGCGTCAACAAGAAATTCATCTCCAGTCTAGCTGAAAAGATATCTGGGCAAGGCTATGGTGCAAGTGCCCGAATCGTATCTCGACAGCGTACCAGTATGAGGGATGATGAAACGGTCATTTGGGACTGGTCAGGAGATTCTGGCGACTGGCCACAAGGATATGCCCCAGGTAGCAGCGGGGAAGGTCCTGCTGCTTTACTTTCGTCGTTGGTCGGGGATTCAGATGCAATGGAGAATTACATCTGGTCAAGAGATTACATCGATGTCACGAATGAATTTGATACCCATCATCAACCCGAGGAATTTTTGCCCTTGGTTGACAAATTGAAACCGCGTCTCTACTCCATCGCCAGCAGTATGGATGCTCATCCTGGAGAGGTTCAGTTGACTGTCGGCATAGTCCGCTATGAACATCATGACAGGAAGCGTGGCGGATTGTGTACTGTCTATTTGGCCGATGAGGTCAAGGTGGAAAATACTCCAGTCAAGATATTCATGTCCCCAACCAAGTCATTCATCCTCCCAGATGACAAGAGTACGGATATCATCATGGTAGGGCCGGGAACGGGGATTGCTCCTTTCCGTGCATTTCTGGAACAAAGGGAGTTTGATTCTGCGAGTGGAAGAAATTGGCTGTTCTTTGGGGACCAATCGCATAAGACGGAGTATTATTACAGTGACCAGATAGAATCTTGGGTAGAGAATGGAACTTTGCACAAATATACTACTGCATGGTCAAGGGATCAAGCGGAGAAAATCTATGTTCAACACAGGATGGCTGAGCATGGTGAAGAAATCTGGGATTGGATTGATAATGGAGCATATTTCTACATTTGTGGAGATAAGAATTACATGGCCAAGGATGTTCATAACACTTTGATTCAGATCGCACAAGACCATGGGGGATTATCGCTTGAAGACGCAATACATTTCATTGAGAAAACAATGATGCGAGAAGAGAAGAGATACCTTAGAGACGTTTATTGAGAAGTAAATTGACAACCGTTGTCTTCATGGAGCGAACACCTGTCCCCAGTGCCATGGGTTTCAAACGGGTACTTATCGCAAATCGCGGTGAAATCGCTTTGAGAATCCTTCGAGCATTGCGAGAAATGGATATTGAAGTAGCGATAATCCACGGAAGAGAAGACCGAACTTCCCTTCCTGTCAGGTTATCTGATGTGGCAGTCCCCATCTATCGTGATAACCCGTTGGAATCATATCTAGATATTGAAGCTGTAATCGATGCTGCAAAGAGTGTCTCTGCAGATGCGATTCATCCAGGTTATGGGTTTCTTGCTGAAAATGCTGCATTTGTTTCAAGATTGGAAGAAGAAGGAATAACTTTCATTGGGCCGAGTTCCAATGTCATCACTCTCTTGGGTGACAAGATAGAGGCTCGAGCAGCAATGGAGGCGGCGGGTCTTCCGGTAGCTGCAGGAAGCAGTGAATCTATTTCCGATGCAGGTGTTGCTTCTGAGTTGGCCGATGTAATCGGCTACCCAGTCATCATCAAAGCCGCAGCAGGAGGCGGAGGGATTGGTATGCAGGTCGTTCAGCAATCAGATGAGTTCCAATCTGCATTGAATCTCTGCCAGTCTCGAGCCCGTAGTGCTTTTGGCGATGAGAGAGTCTTTGTTGAGAAGTACATCGAAGGAGCTCAACATGTAGAATTCCAGGTACTTGGTGATGGTGATTCAGCGATACATTTCGGGGAAAGATTCTGCAGCATCCAGAGAAGGCATCAGAAACTCGTGGAAGAAGGCCCTTGGCTTGATGTTGCAAAACGACAAGAGATTGGTGATTTGGTTTGTAGGGGAGCAGAAGCAGTTTCCTACAAGGGTCTAGCAACCTTTGAATTTCTGCGTGATGTTCACGGGGAGTTCTATTTTCTTGAGGTCAATCCGCGAGTTCAGGTTGAGCATACGGTCACTGAATTGATCACCGGCCATAATCTGGTTCAATTGGGAATAAGAATTGCTGAAGGTGAGAAGTTACCCCTGACTCAAGATGAGATAACTTGGAATGGCCATGCAATCCAATGTAGAATCAATGCTGAGGATCCAAGTCAATTCATCCCTTCGCCTGGGAAATTGTGGGAGTGTCATTTCCCTTCAGGGTATGGAATCAGGGTTGACACTCATGCCCATGTTGGATATGAGATGCCAGGATGTTTTGACAGTTTGTTAGCCAAACTTCTGACTTGGGGGCCAAGTCGTGAAGATGCTATTGCAAGAATGCGCTCTGCACTGGATGAGACAATGCTGGTTGGAGTTGGAAATCTGATTCCTTTACATCGTAGAATAATGGATGAGAAAGATTTTCTTGCACGTGATGTGACAATTCAGTATATTGATACACATCCTGAATTATTGGGGTGATAGTATGGATGTAGTCATGATTGGAAGTTTAGCGTATGATAGTGTGGAAAGTCCAGCGGGAGCAATAGTCGAAGGCCTAGGTGGTTCAGCCACCTTTGCCGGAGTTTCTGCCTGCAGGTTGAATAGTTTCGTTGATGGAGGAATTGACATTGGTGTTGTTGGTGTAGTAGGCAAGGATTTCCTGCAGTCAGATGTCGAGAGATTGGAGGGGCATGGTCTTGATCTTGGAGGAGTTGAGAGGTCTGATGACTTGACTTTCAGATGGGTGGCTAGATATGGTGATGATTTCGGTGATGTCGAGACACTAGATACCCAGGTCAACTGTATCATTGGATATTCGCCACAGGTTCCTGAGGATTGGCGTTCATGTGCAGTATTGCTACTTGCCAACATGGCTCCCAGTCTGCAAGAAGCCATGCTTGAACAGGTTGACTCGAGTGCATTGGTGTTGGCCGATTCGATGGAGAAGTGGATAGTGGAAGAGATTGATGGAGTTCGTGAAGTGATTGCCAGAACTGATGTTCTGGTCATCAATGAGACAGAGGCAGAATCGATAACAGGTCATTCGGATATCGAAGAAGCTGCAACTGTTCTGTTGTCGAGCATTAGGGGGGATCTTGTGATTATCAAACTAGGTGCTCAAGGTGCCACTGCATTCTTTGCCGGAGAGTCGATTCATGTTCCAGCAGTTCCAGGATGTTTCCCTGCTGACCCAACAGGATGTGGTGACAGTTTCATCGGCACCTTGGCGGCACATATGGCCATCAATATCCGAGCAGGCAGGGCTCCAGAGCATTCTCTCAGAGACAGCATGGTGGATGCCACGGTAGCAGCATCCTTGGCTCTTGAAGGGTTCAGCATTCAAGCCATCGAAGCGGCGGGTCAGGTTGAATATTCACGACGTGCAGCAGCGATTGACTCAATCGTTTGAATCCAGACGTGGCAGGCCAGCAACTCCTGCACTGGAGTCACTGGTCGCAGAGAGGTCTGAGAACCTCAAAGGAACATCTGCATCGGGTAGAATGCCTGTGCGGTGATTCTCAAGCATCCTTGAGACTTCATCAACCACCAAGCCTTGTTCAGAATCAGCCATTCTCTGAATTTCTTTTACCAATTGTGAATCAAGATTCCGCTTTGCTTCCAACCTGAGTAATTCAGCAGTTCTGAATTCGCTTCCACCCCGTTTGAGAAATCCCTTTGCTTTTTGTCTCAATTTGCCTAGTCCGGGGAGTAGTCTGTTCCGCATCATCCTTGTACCGTTCAGGCGGAGGTTATCATTTCTCAACCTGATTCTTCGTCCTTTACCTTCACCTCTCTGCCTTCTCAACTTCTGCATGTGCGGGAATCTTTCTAGGCCTTCATTTCTTTCTGTTTCAGCCATCTTCTTTGCATTGGCCACCAGTTGTGAGGTATCTTCATCCATCATCTCTGCGTCAAGAATCTCCGGCTCGACTCGTATTCTGTCCTTGTCAGGATCATTTGGATCAACTGGCGGAAGGAAACTTGGAATGAACTTTGTTGGAGCTTGACTGAGCCCTACTTGAACATCATCTTTGAGCATTGCATCTCCTGATATTCCACCAGCCTCCTTGAGCATCCCCATCGAGGAACGGTGTCTATTTTCTTGCCATGGGGGTCTAGTGTCGTGAACATGCTGCTGATAAGATGGTGTGGAAATAATGGGTTGTGTTGGTAAAGTTGAATGTGAGGATGGTGCATCAAATAGGCCACCTTCTCCGAACATTGAGAATCCTTCGTTCACAGGTGTTTGATACTGTTCATTTTGAATAGAGGGGGGTTCGGTTTGGAAAGGATTGTTTGGCAATGGTCTGACGCCGTTCATCGCCCATGGGTCCTCGACCTGATCATAGGGTCTTGGATTCTGTGAAATTTCAGAATGAGTATTTCTTGCCCTTTGGAAAGAATGTGGCTCATAGCGTTGTTCAGTGTGTTCCGGTTCGTTTGAAACGACCGCAGAACCTGCAATTGAGCCCAGCCAGACTGGGGGTAGTTCTTCCTTTTCATCGCTCTCATCACCAAGGTAAGTAGTAATCGATGCACTTGCCAACAGAGGTTCCGGTTCACTTTCGGCCACTAATCTCTCCTCAACAGCATTAGTGGCAGGGAAATCAGTGGTTCGCATCAAGAACGCAAGTCCTTCTCTGGCTTCATCCAGTGTCTGACCGTCCTGTAACCTCTGAACAAGTGCTGTCATCCGCATCAACGAAGCATCGTTTCCATAGAGGGTGTGGCAATCTCCATTTGTTGTATCTATGGTCAGCGTTGGTCTCCTACCAAGTGCCCAACCTAGAATGATGGCTGAGCCAATACCTAGGAACCAATATTGTGCAGGAGGAAGGAATACTCTCCATGCAGCGTAGATCAAAAACAATCCAATGCCGAACAACCATCGTGGAATCAGAGGGGTGGTGTGATGTCGCATCCTTGCAACGGCATCATGCATAAGATTGAGCGTGTGCCCAGAACGCCGTTCAAGAATCAATCTTGAAGAATCAAGCACTGCTTTGCAACGGCCGTCGAAGCCTGATAAGCGCAGGGAGGAGAACACTTCCGCATCCCCTCCCTCGCAGCGAGAGTCCTGCGAGTTTGAGTGCATCCCAGCGGCTCGACGAATTCTCACTCAATATGAATGCTACGTTACTTCTCGCGTACGAGATGGGGGTTTTGAGTGGTATTTTTTGGAACCGACTATTCTTCTATCAACTCGGTGATTCTGCCTATCACTCTAGGTGAGGAATCAAGTTGATTCAATAATGCTCTACCTGGACCATCTCTACGAATCAGTATTGGAGCATCCCATTCGATATCCATATATTCACCTTCCACCTTGGTGATTCTACCAACCACGAATTGAAGATCAGATGCGATATGGACCACATCTCCCATCACGAGTTCCTTTCGTTGGAATGGGTTCTTTTCCACTTTGACCTTGGTTACAGTGGTACTGGTCAAAGGCAAGGGAACTCCCTCTTCGCTGCTCTTCTCAGGCGTGGGAGCGTGTATCAGAATTGCACCGTTGGAGAGCCATGCCTCATCGGCATTGCGCATTGCAATCCCAACCCTGTCTCCAGCAACTGCAGTTTGGACATCATCATCCATGACCTGAAGCGATCTTGCGTTGGCATTTCCTTCACTGGGAAGTGCCAATAATTCATCATGTACCGAAACAGAACCTTGTTGCACGTAACCGATAGCAACCAGCCCGATTCCTTTGACGTTGAAATGTTGATCTATGGGTATGATTAGAGGCATTGCTGCTTCCGCTGTCAATTCATGTAGCATTTGGTCCAGCATTTCCATCAATTTCTCTCGAATTTCAATTCCATCGACATTAACTCTGTTCCAGGAAGAAAGCCCTGCTTGTTGTATCAGGGCCGTGACCCGTTCTTCATCGACCCATCCATCATCTGAGGGATTGATGACATACAGACCTCTTTCTATTCCAGCCGAAGAAAAAGCGACCAGCGCTTCTCCAAGAGCAGCATCGATGGCTTTCACTTCAATGAACCCTGCGCGAGCGACTCCTAAGGCCTCAAGGAAGGGGGGCAATCTCTCAGGGAACCTTGCAGGTCTTATCAGCGATAATATTCGTTGGCTTCCATCTGCTGCATTTTCTTTGTGGACATAGGTATGTACATCTCTTTGGTCCGATGATTTTGCAATCTCTTTGGCCAATTCATCAGTGCCTATCATTGCAATGTTGAGTACCGGCATCGAGCCGGCCAGAGGACCACTCCGTTTGAGGTTTCCAGCCAACCCAACTCAAATCATCGCCATGTATCAATCTAAACTGGAACTGTTATTCTGTTTCTTTCTCTCCAGCAAATCATTTCTAATCGACTGAGCATCTTCCCAATCAGCAATCTCTTCGTCGCTTTCTGGAACCAGTTGTGGAATAGGAATGGGGCGCATCTGGGTGTCAATGGCCACCATGAAAAAGAATCCAGAGCAAATCTCCTTCCTCGTCCAGTCGGCTTTTCGCGTGGCGTATGCATTGACCTTGCAAGCAGCACTGTGGGTAGAAGTGAATACGACTTTGCCTACAACTTCGATGAGGTCTCCTTGTCTAGCCGGACTCTTGAATTCCATTGTATCGATTGAAACTGTGACGAATTCTCTATGGGCGAACTTGCTGGCAACTATTCCTGCAGCTTTGTCCATCATCTCCATCAATCGCCCGCCGAACAATGTGCCGTAACTATTGGTGTCTTGAGGAAATACTACCTCGTTCAGAGTGACCGGTTCTCTACTGAATGGTTCCATCTTATTCAGGCCTCCGAGGCCGGCGAATACTATCAAGGCGTTCCCTGATTGGAGTAGTTCGGTTCATGTATTGCGCCTATCTCGCAATGATGATGGCGGCTGTGGAAGCAACGGCAAAACGGGCAGTTGCACTGGTCTCAGGGGGAATCGATTCTCCCGTGGCTGTAGCGCGGATGCTGGCGGATGGGTGGACCATCTATCCTTTACATGCATCTCAAGAACCGGTGTCTGGTCCAGAGGCCGAAAACAAGACGATCAAGGCTTTGGAACACCTGTCGGGAAGATTCTCTGGAACCATTTCTGGAGAATTGGTTGTGGTGCCGGTTGCAGATGTTCTGACATCATTCACCGTGGGCGAAGCCCATCGTGATTATTTTGTTCACATGAAGCGTTTGTTCCAGCACCTAGCATATCTCTGTGCACAAGAGGTTGGGGCCACGCATATCATCTCGGGTGAGAATCTTGGTCAGGTCTCCTCTCAGACTCTTGGGAACATGGGAGCGGTAGAGGTGGCATCTCCATTACCGGTTCTACGTCCATTGCTGGGCCTCGATAAGCAGGAGGTGATTGCCATGGCACGTGCTTTGGGAACGTTTGAAATCAGTGTCGGACCCGAAGAGTGTGACGCGCTTGGACCAGAGCACCCGACAACGATTGCAAACCATGAACGTCTCATTACCAATGAGGGTGGGGTTGAAGGCTTGCAACTTTCGGCAATTAAGTGTTGGAAAGACAAGAGAATCGTGCGATTGGATTGAATACTGCTTCATCTCTTCAATTGTCCAAAATGTGGTATTCTAGATGCTCACAATTGTGGATAGATGTATAGATTCGACTCGTGTCCCACCTTCTTCGTTTCAAGCCTCGGCCCTTAGGGCCGATACAACATCTACCCGATGGGTTTTCATGTGAATGACTAGTGGCGTCGCTGAATCACACTGTGAGGTGACTAGAATGAAGAATGAAAGAACATGTTTTTCTGCAATAATGCTTGTATTCCTGATGCTGTTTAGCAGTTTGACTACTGCTGCTACAACCACCACTACTTTTAGCAACGGCTCAGGAGAAACCGCCATTGAAGTCAGGGAGGCTTTGACTTACAGCAATGCTGTTGATGGAACTGTTGCTTTACCTGCTGGTGACACGGTCACCAGCGCATCGGTGAAAGTTGGTACTGCTATGGCCAATCATACCCAAGTGACATCTTTCGATTCTAGTAGCAATCCGGATATCTGGGATCCTTCATACAACAATCAAAGAACCTCATACAGCAATATCGATGACTTCACTTATACTGAGAAGTCCTTGAGTCTGGTCACCGACGGTTTCACAACCGATTTTGAGGGTACTGGTTCAGGATTCTCCTCGAGTGTGGCTCCTCCTGCCGCTTCTCGTTTTGAGCACGCCATCCTTGCAAATCAGAATTCCATCGACCTAGATTGCAACAGCGGTGACTCATGCTGGGGCAGCAATGCTTTCGATGATTATTATCCAGATGATTCACAAAACCAAGGTGTGAACAGTTTCAATTTCGAGATGTATAGTCCGGGAATGTGGGTCAGTCCAACAGGATTCATCGCTAAATTCTCTTCCTTCCATTCCTTGTTCTACAACAATACTGGGACCCCAGCCACTCCATCTAACTACATGTATGATTGTGCTTATGTGCAGTATGAGACATCCAGTAATGGAATTGATTGGAGCGGTGCATGGCAACACATTGATTTCGATACTACCAACAGTTCCGGAATCAGTTACAGCAATGGACTCTATCCGATTGGAGTTGGAAACAACAAGATTCAGACCTGCGATGGAGTGCCTACTGGTTCCTATGCTCTTGGTGGAACCTCTAAGCATTCACAACTCAATGCCAATGGTTGGGGGACCTTGGCATTGAATCTACAGGGTCTCATCAACAAGTATGTTCGTTTCCGGTTTGTTCTAGAGAGGAATGATAATTTAAACAAGGTTCCAGAAGTTCCCTTCCTCCCAGGATGGTATATCGATGATTTCCGTCTTGGTGATCTTTTGCCCCAGTCCGGAACAGTCACCGTTGAGGGATTCTCTTCTTCGTTGAATATGGGCGAACCTGGTTTCCCCGATGGTTTCGGAGTATTGAGTCTTGAAGCAGTCACCTCCCCCACCAACACTCTCAGCGTCGATATTCTCAATGCACAGGGAACAGAGGTGGTGGTTGACAACAACAACCAGACACTTCTTGGATTGGAAGGAAAAGTGATTGAGTTATGGGATATCAACACTTCAAAGTATCCGCAGATTCAACTACGGTTCAATTTTGATAGCGGGCTGTATCGACTATCTACTCCAGTTCTACATGCTATTCATCTGGGCAGCCGAATAGGATCAGGGTTGAATGATACCATGTCTGTGATAGCCAGCCCTCCATCTTCTGAAGGAGAATGGATGACAAGTGGAGTGATGGGTGAGATGTTGATGTACTTCCCAACAATAACTGACAACTCGATATCCCCTCCAGGCTTGAAGAACAGTTTCCGTCAACCGATAACAGGTGTCACCCCTATAGTCACAGACGATTGTACTGATGGCCCGAGTATAGAATTGAATATTGGCGGTGGGATGCCCATTTCTATTTCTCAGGGAGTGATGTGGACCCCTGATGAGCCAATTTTCAGTTTCGTCTCTACAGTATCGTACTCAGTACCATGTACAGTGACAGGTCAATGGTTTGATATCCAATTTGGATTCAGTCCTAGTACAGTGAGAATCGACATTGCCGGCGATGGTGATGTTGAATGGGGATTCGATGAACCAGCCTTCGCTCATTTCGGAATGCAGGACAAGTTCTGGAATAACAAGGTGGATGGAATCAACATGGCTGCTGATACCAGCAGTCTGACCATTGGTCCATCAGGTACTGGATTGGGCGGGACATTCATGATGCCGAAGGGTGCGACAGTACTGGCTGCAGAATACGCTCTGGATCAGAATTCCATCCATTCCAACAATAATCAGTCTGAAGGATTCTCCATGAATCTGATGTCAGGTACTCAAGAGGAATACCTTGGTGATTGGAGTAATGTCTCTGCATGGTCGAGCGATGGTTTCAACGTTCCAGAGGTTGATTTGAAGACCTCGATGAATTCATTGCTCTCAAACCCAATGGTGCCTACCAGTCACATTGATGTTTACGGAAATGAGTGGATTTCTTTCCATTTCAAGGCAAGTAGTCCAAATGCTTCCACGGGGGCAAGTATGCGTTTGCAGAATCTGATTGTACTTTATGATTGGAGTGCGGAGATTGGAAGTCAGCATAATCTGATCAGAGAATTGTCTCAGGGTATTGCTTTGGGAACCGAGTCCGCTGGTGTGATTCAAGTGCCGTTTGAGATGCATGCAACTTCCGGAGGTGCTCTTTCATTGCACGACCTTATGGTAGTTTCATCATCTGGTTATTCCAGTTCATTGACTTTGACAGATTCTCCATTTGGGCTCTATCCCGATGGGGGGATAATCGAGGCGGTCAGTCAACACGCAGTGGACTCCAGTACAGGTGCTTCGTTTGACCAAGCGAGACTGAGAATTGAATCTACAACTGGTGCGATTGAACTGGGATACTCTGACCTGATGGGCTTTTGGGAGGTTGAGGATCCAGATGATTTGATCACACTACAATCTTCCACTGCAACCGATATCATTGGTGCAAAGGAGATATCCTGGCGTTTCACCATCAATCCTTCGTGGGAGGATTCAGCGGAGGCTCGCGTATTTGCAAGTCTGATTGCAGACAATGGAGTAGAGGGGATGCCGGGAGCTGTTGCTTTGGCCCCAAGCACTGGAAATGCAATAGAGAATGATGCAGGAGTAGTCGAATTCGATGTTCAGAACAGTGCTGGAGAATCACAATCTCTCTCCGATGGCCGGTCCAATCAAGTGGTTCGTCTTGTTGGCAGCATCAAACTGGAAGGTCTTGATGCCGCTCCAGACCCAGCATCGTACAGGATTCTCATGGAGATACTAGATATCAACAGCAGCGATCCTCAGAATATCACCTATGACTGGATAGAGGTCGACAATGCTTCAGGTCCAATCGGTGGAGATTTCGATTGGCTGGTCAATCTCGGTGAAGAAGCAGCAGGTACCGAGGAATATCGCTTCCGAATGGCTTCATACTCTGGTGGAGATACTCTTTGCCCACCCGCGGAATATTTCCCTGGCCCTGAATGTGAGATTCAGTTCCAATTGACTATTGATACCTACTCGCCCAGTCTCAATGATACTCAGGTCTGGGATGGTTCAGCAGCACCTGGGAACGCTGGTGGATATTGGCGACCATTGTACGATGACACATGGGTCAGTCCTTCGCAGACCCAGTGGTTCAAATTCACAGCACAAGATATTCCAAATCCACCAGATACTCTGACCCTGAATTATTGGGTACAGAAGGATCATGATGTCGATGAGGATGGTGAACCGCATGAGAGCGAGTATCTTCAAGTAGTGTTACAAGGAGATGGAGCAACTCCTTTAGCCAATTACACCGGGTTCATCAACGATATCGCTAACGACGGACATGATGGTCGTGTGAGCCTGTTTGTCTCTGGTAACGACCTTGCTGGCAACGCGATTATTGCAGGTTCACCCGGTCTGGATAATGATTTGATTTCATATGTTGGAATGGGAACTCGTAACCCCGGAATCGAGAGTTTCAAGATA
>JASMHR010000001.1 GCA_030750665.1 Candidatus Poseidoniaceae archaeon | reverse complement strand
ATAGAGGTGCCATCGCCACAATCGAACATCTCATCTTCATCATTGCTTTCCGCAAGTCCAAATGGGTCCACAATCTCTTCACCTAATTCTTCTTCAAAATCATCTGCCATTTGACTACCGACTCCTGAAATTGCAGGCTCCATTGCATATCCCATCAACCAGACCATAAGCGGGTTTACAGGTCCACAATCCATACAACCACGCACATTTGTGGTGGGACCATCATCAAGAGTAATAACCAATGAATCGTCGAATCTAAAATGCATCCATTCACTGAGGTATGATTCCTCGATAATACCAGAATCAGCAGCGCTGTCAGTAATCTCAATATCGAGTTCACCCGCATCCATCAAGAATTCTTCAGTAGGAATACCAGTCACTGAAGCATCATAACTTGCAGAACTGGCATAGGTTCCCATCAACGAACCACAATCATCAACCAATTCGATTTCATTCCCACCTTCCCATGAATCGCTTTCATCATAACAATTCCAATCGACATAATCATGAGTCGACATTTCCTTGTAGATTGGACTTGGAGAACCCAGTCTCCATTCAAGATGGGATTCATCGAGCGAATATCTGAGATTCGCTGCCATATCAAAAGCAACATCAAACTGTTCTCCATCTCCTTTGAACTCTGCATTAATACTCAATTCGCTGCCTAACTCAAAAGCCATGGAGAAATCCATGTCAGCACCCAGCAATTCTGCATCATCGTTGAAGTATTCGATATAATTGACATCCATGCTGAGTGCCTGCTCATTGTCAGTAGCCATCTGGATGTCAAAACTGGTGCCATCCGAGCCAAATGTGGACTCGCTCCAATCGGTCAACAATGCTCCATCAAGCAATACGCCATGTCGGATTGTCATATCTGTGGTTCTGGACCATACATCTACGACTTCCTCATTGTTATTGCTGATGGTTTGGGCACTGTGATCCTCTGTGTAGGAGACATAGAAATTCGATGAGCCAGTAGTCGCCTGTCCAATGACTAGGTTAAATCCAGATTCAGTTGCTGCATCCATCACATCCAGAAGTATACCGTTGAAATCCAATCCAGACAGTGTTTCAAGATCCTGATCAAGGTTTGACCAGTCATATTCTATTCCGTAATGTACTGCATTGTCATCAGATTCTGAACCTTCGGCCTGCGCCATCGGAATGAATGCAGAACCAAGCAGGAACATCGTGGTCATCATCAAACTCAAAGTGCGAGAACTCTCTCTACTCATGGCCCCTACGGGGCCACACTCAGACAAATACCCTTTGCAGACAAGAAACAGAGAAAAATCAAGGAAAAATCACTTGTTTTGCTCGGGGATATCGCCATTGAGAGAATCAGGATTATCTTCCAGTGGACCCCATGGTGAACGAGTTCTATTCAGTCCGATTCGCTTGAAATAAAGGAATCTTAGATTCTTCCAACCGTCCCCCCAGGTATGGATGACTGCCTCTCCAACCCTTTCCCTATATGGAACTGCAATCTCAATCGCCTTCTTCTTGCCGAGATTCTTGCGAGCAAGAATCTTCATCTCCTGAGACAGTGGCATTCCGTCGTTGGTTGGGCGCATCTTTGGATTCTGCATTATCGACTTGCGGAAGACCCACATTCCCGACTGTGAATCCTTGATTCCATACCAGTACAACATTCTGGCAGTGAATGAAAGCATCCAATTCCCAAAACCGTGTAAACCTGACATCGAACCTTCTTCGGCCTTGGTCAAGCGATCACAAGTGATGAAATCAAGGTCTTCATCGATGAGTTTCTTGACTAATTCCGGTACAACTTCAGCGGGGTATGTGCAATCTGCATCCATGGTGACGATGTAGTCTCCCTTGGCAATCTCAAATCCGGTTCGATAGGCTCTTCCGTACCCCTTACGCGGCTCAATATGGACGCGGGCACCTTTCTCGAGTGCTATTTCTCTGGTTCTATCTTTTGATTGACCATCAACGATGAGAATCTCTAGATTCTCACACCAATCCTTTGGAATTGAATCGATGGTCAAGCCAACAGCAGCCTCCTCTTCATATGTCGGCAGTATGACTGTGACCGAAATCGGGAGCGGGTCTGTCATGGATAACGTTGCCACCGACCCAGCAGGAGTCTTTCAAACCTCCCGATTGACGGTTTTACCTTTCGGCGGAAGTAGAAACACTTCTGTCCGCTCTAGCCAATCGTTGAAATCAAGTTCCACCTCGCAGATGTTGATTGAGATGCACGTCGCGCTGGTCTCAGGTGAATATCCACCCCGCTGGGGAGGTATTGGCTCAGTCTCTTTCCATCTTGCTGCAAGCCTTGCTCGCCGAGGGCATCAAGTGACTGTGATAACCCGAAAGAACAGAGGCAAGAGAGCACCACGCCAAGAAGGCGTGAATGTCATCGAAGTAGGATGGGCGCCCATTCCCATGCAATTCACCCGTTCGTATGGAAAAAAGGCGCTGAAGGCACTGAAAACACTGCATAGACAACAACGCGTGGATGTTATCCATCTATTATTGCCACTCATTTCCTGGACCCGTAAACAATACAAGACAATGATTCGAGATGTTGCACCCATCGTTTCCACATTGAATGGCTCATGGCTAGGAGAACGCGAAGGAATGAAACTTGCAGCCAAACATAGAGAAGCAGCGACGTGGAAGAATCCGAATGATCTAGCCATTTTGTTGAGTGGGGGTTGGTTCTCTAGATTCGAACGTTCAGGAATATTGGAGAGCAATCTCTGTGTCGCAATATCCGAGTCCACCAAGAGTGAGTTTCTTTCTCGATATCGACCACCGGTTGACTGGCGATGTGAAGTGGTGCGATGGGGAGTCGACGAGAAGGTTCTCCATCCCCTTGACAGAGATAACGAAGAAGTGCAACTTCGGCATGAAGAAACCCGTAAACAATATGATTCAGCGGATGAAGCCGCACTATCTGCAGAACCGGATACAGATACGCCCTTATTGCTTGCAGTTGGTCGTTTAGTCGCGAGAAAAGGATATCGTTTGCTACTGAGAACCATGCCTGAAATCCTCGAGAAGAATCCAAATGCAAAATTGGTCATTGTTGGTAGAGGGCATATGCGAAAGACATTGTTGAAACAAGCAAAAAATCTCGGAATCGAGAAATCTGTCTACATCGAATCCAGCCTCTCTTTCGAAGAATTGGCGCAACTCTACAGAAGCGCTGATCTGGTAATATATCCCTCATATTATGAGGGTCAGGGATTGATTCCATTGGAAGCCATGGCCAGTGGAACCGCAGTCGTCACAGTCAATAACGGTCCATTGCCAGAAATGGTTGATTCAAGCGTGGGTTCTCTGTTCATACTCGGGGACTCCAAAGACTTGGCTGTGAAGGTGAATGATGAATTGGCTAATCCGCAACAAAGGCGTGTCAAAGGATTGGCCGGAAGGGACAAGATTCTCGACATGTACACCTATGACCACAATGCCACGGCATATGAAAAACTGTATGAAGAAGCAAGAGTCTCATGAGCCATTGAGATGAAACCGGATTCGCTGTGCTAGAGATGGACCGATTCCTGGAACCTTCTGCAGTTGCGAAGTGCTGGCGTGTTCAATTCCCTTACGACCTCCGAAATGACGCAACAATGCTTGTAATTTCTTGGCTCCAAGACCTTCTATCTCCTCCAACGGATCTTTCAGAGTACGCTTACCTCGACGTTTTCTGTGATATGAATTGACAAAACGATGTGCTTCGTCTCGAGCATGTACGATGACCCTCCCCATTCTGTCAAGAACAAGTGGCTCCGCGCCACGCCGATGCAGCGTCTCCTCCCTTTTTGCCAGCGCAGCCAATTGAAAACGATCTACAACCCCATGCTCATTCAACATCTCCTCAATGGTTTTCAGGTGAATCTCACCACCATCAAGAATCAATAGATCCGGCCAGTCATCCTGCTTCTTCAACCAACGTTCGACAACTTCTCGCATCATTCGAAGGTCATCTTTGACGTCCTGTTTGACGATGTAGGTTCGATACTCTTTCTTGCTCGGTCTTCCGTTTCGGAACACGACGCAGGCCCCTACCTTCTCGTCCCCCTGCAATTGAGCCATGTCGAAACAGACGATATGATTCAGGTTCTCCATTCCGAGCAATCGGGCTCCATCATCGGCGGCACGCTTCTCTAGACTGCCGGATTGTTTTCTACCCTGCCTTTCAATCTGCACCTCTGCATTCTGATCCGCCAATTTACGCAAAGTAGCCAAATCACCCCGATGCGGCACTCTGACCTCCACAGGACCCCCTCGCCTCTCCTCCAGCCACGCTGAAACAGAATCGACAAGAGGGGTAGGAGACAGAATCAAGCGAGGGGGGGTGCGTTCAGCATAATGCTCAGATATGAATCGGGACACAGTTTGACCGATATCATCTCGATGGATCATCACCCATGATTCCTGAGATTGAATGATTCCATCTTTGGCCTGCATGACAACCACCATCGATAAATCGCCCCTACTGGCAAAACCAAGTGCGTCGCAATCGCGATAGAAACGGCTGCTGATAACCTGCTGTGAAAGGGTCTTCTGAACCGCAGCAACAAGGTCCCTAACCTTACCTGCTTCTTCAAATTGCATCGAATCCGAAAGTCCCTGCATCTCGACCACCAATTCGCTCAACAACTCTTGTGCATCTCCATCGAGTACTTTGGCTGCAGCCTCAACCCTTGACTGATATCCAATATTGTCAATGCAAGGGGCTGCACAAAGACCGATATGCATCGATAAACATCCTTGAGGAAGTAACTCCTTGCAATCTCTGATTCCAAATTGTCGACGAAACAACTGCAACATCCTCTTGGTTGCACCTGCATCTGGAAATGGACCCCATCGACGGCCACTAGCAGGTGGATTTCGAGTGTACATCATCCGAGGAGAATCGCCCTCGGTCAAAACCAAGAATGGAAATGATTTGTCATCTTTGAGCATCGAATTGTAGCGAGGTTTGTGTTCGCGTATCAATTGCCTCTCAAGGACCAACGCTTCGCTTGGATTGTTGGTTACTATGTACGATACCTCATCTGCTCCCTTCACCAATTCTGGAATCATCAACCTATCTGGATTTATTGAGAAATAGGAGCGAACTCGGGATTTCAGGTCCGTTGCCTTGCCGACATACAATACTCGTCCATCCACTGTTTTGAACAGATATACTCCCGGAGAACGCGGAAGGTCGATGCTGTTTACAGAGACTGGCACAACCGCACGGGAAAGGTGAACCACAAAGAACCATGCCACTACAGGATGTTCATGCTCAGCGCATCTCAGGGCAGAGTACTTCGTTGGCTGGGAAGGTTCTCATCGAGTCTTTCAGAGGCGTGGGATGTTCCGAGAGAGATTTCTCTTCCAGGAATATCCGAAGCAATGGGCGTGGTGAGATCAGCATTGCATGCACCGATCAACACTTTGCTGGAAGAAGACCTGATCATCTGCAGATTGGCACATGTCATAGGGGGGGGTTCTCGTCGCAGAAACGTCTACCATTTGACTGAATTTGGGAGAAAAGCACTGGAAGAACTTCCTGATACTTTCGAGGAGAGTTCGCAGCGCAGGGGTTCACTCAAAGGCGAATATCCCGAAGCTACTGAACTCAAGGGTCGTGATGAACTGATTCAAAAAATCCTTGATTCAGGAAGTGACTCATTCACAGTGGTTGGAATTGCAGGTATTGGCAAGACTGTTCTGGCAAGGGAAATATCTCAACGCTTGGCTAAACAGAAGATCAACAGTAGATGGGCCAGAGCAACCACATTCGACGATGCAAACAGCCTTGCACAGCGTATGATGGAAGGGGCCGAAGTTCCTGAGGAGCCAACCGCATTGGCATCATGGTTGAGTGACCGGTGCAAAGGAGACTTACTGGTCATAGACGATTTACAAGACCTGCATGCTAGGCATCTTGAAGGCGTCAAGAAGATGATTGAGACTTTACAATCCAACGAACAGAGAATGATGTTGATCTCCCGAGCACCATCAATGATTGAGATTGGTGAAGTGTTCAGCATCGAAGAGGTGAATGATGAAGCAGCGATGGAAATCCTCGGTGGAGAAATCGATGAAGAAACGGCATTGAAGGCGATTGAACACCTTGGCGGACATCCGCTTGCATTGCATATGTGGAATCCTGAACAACCTCTTGCTGGAGCTCATATCAGAAGATATGTGGAACAGACTGTACTGACATGTATTCCTGAAGAGTCAATGCCCACTCTTGATGAGGTTGCAGTGCTACCCGCACCGGTCGAACTCAAGCATCTGTCGACAACCGAAGGAGTCGATATCCTAGATGACCATGCACTGTTGCGATGGTCTCACGACCAAAGAGTAGAACTTCAGCATCTGGTAAGGAATGTCAGAAGAGAGACATGGAACGAAGAAGAATCTCTTGCCATCCATTCCAGAGCGGCTGACAACTGGTCCACTGTCTCCGGAGAACAGGCCAGGCTCATCGAATTGCACATGAGAAATAATGCGCTTGAAGCTAACATTACCGAATACTTGGACATCCATGTAGACTCCTTGTTGTTGTTTGATAGCGCTGCTGTGGCAACATTGGTTGATGATGCATGCCAAAGATGGCCAGATGCTATGCAATTGAAGTCGATAGCAGTACATACTGCACTTGAGAGAGGAGAAGCCGAACATGCAGCAAAAGAATTAGCAATGATGATTGATGCTCCGCTCGAACTATTAGCAAGGGTCGCAAGGCAGAAAGGTCTGCTCGATGAAGCCGAGAAACATATTCTAGAAGCAATTGATAGGGCGACTGGATTGGATAAAGTCAAACTGCAGATATCAGAAGCAACCCGATTATTGGAAGACTCTCTGCCCGATGATGATGACCCAGTTCCGAGCCAAGATGCTGAGAAATTGATCAATTCCATCAGCCTTACCGACTTGGACACCGAGGAAAGAAAACGTGCTCTAGTCGCAATAGCCTCACTCAATCATTGGATTGCATTGAACCGCAACGATGCTGATTCTGCAGCACAGGTCAGAAAAGGTCTGGAAAACATCGCTGGAGATGATGACCCAATAGTCAGTGATCTTGCTTGTCGAGCAAATATCCACTTTGAGGGTGAGACTTCATTCTCCTCTGACAACCCGCTCAGAAATTTATCACTCAGACTGATGACTCTTCACAACCTTGAGGATGAAGAGAAAATAGCAGCTCTAGATGGTCTTGAATTGCAAGACATCAGTACCTCAAGATTGGGACGTAGATTAGCCGCTATGGTCTGGTGCTGGCGGGGAATGCTACTCAAGGATGAACGACTCTCCTGCTGGAGAGAAGCAATTCATCTGTTCACCAGCGCAGAATGCCCCAAGGCCTCTAAAGCACTCACATTGAGGATGCATTCCTTGCTCAGGTGAATATCAGAAAACCTGACTCCACAGAAAGGCTGAATCTGAGGTTGTTTCGTTGCTCATTTATTCCAAGAGGCATCGTTGAAGAAATCGTCGCCGCCTCCAAGGTCGCCTCCGAATCCTGCACCTGGGGCAGGCGGCGCACCTGCTTCACCGGCCTCATCTCCCCAACCGCCCATTGCGGCGAATTGACGTTCAGAAATCTTTGAACGATTCTTGTTGGCAAATTCATCCTCAAGGCGATCCAATTTCTTGGCACGCTTGCGCTTCCTTCGCCTCCACATCAAAGCCATGAAACCAAGGCTAACTCCTCCATATCCCCACATCTCCTGCATCAAAAATGCCCAACCGATGACGAAAGATATCGACAGTGTATCGGTCTGACCAGATTCTGGCATCGTATAGGAGACCTTCTGACGGCCATCGCTGTCAATTATGGTGCTGCGACCATTTGAAGATTCAAAGGTCCCGAATTCTAGACCTGCAGGTAGAATCAACGAGAAGGTCATCGCAGGAATGATATCGACCGCTTCTTCACCAAAATCTGCTCCTTCCATATCAAACACAAATGGTTGACCATTATCATCCACCACAAAACCACTACTGTCGGTCTTCACATTGGCAGCAATTCCATTTTCACCCAAGATTCCTGACAAAGATTCGATGAAGGGAATCATTGGAGAACGCATGGATGATGTAGTAATCGACATCTTGCTACCGCCTTCATATGCAACTTTCAAAGTGGTCTGTTTGATTTCAATAGTGAGTTCGATAGGCTTGGAGTCACCTACATTCGTACTCTCTGGAGGTAAAAGGTCTCCAACCTTGCTCACCACTTCTATCTGAGAGAAATCAACTTTGTTTCCAGAATCTTTGGTCATTTCATTACCGGCTTCGTGAATGGCATCTGTCATCACTCCGCCAAGGTTTGCAGCAAAATCCGTGATTCCCTGACGAGTGAACGCCAGATACATATCATCATCCATCAATGGAACCGTGGTATTGTATGGTTCACTCATTCTTCCTCCGATATCGATTATCAGGCGAATCAAATCAGCAGGAACCACTGGCATATCCAAAGTTGCATCTTCATTCGCCAAAGCATCACGTGCATCGTCTGGCAGCCCCATCCTGTACAACTTGAAAGTTGCAGTCCCACTGAAATCCATCTCTGCCTCTTGACTCCATTCATGGAGTGCAAATCTAGAGACATCCAACTCAACCTCAAAAGTAGCACAACTCATCTTGTTGGCCTGACAAACCGTATTTTCTCCATCCAATATTGGATTTCTCCAATCATATGGGTTTGTTCCCGCAATGTCCAGCACCGAATTACTGTCTGTGAATACCACTTCTCCAGTTCCATCAGCAGTATCAACCCAATCTGGTAGTATGAGACGAACCTCGACATTGGTTGGTGGCAAATCTTCTGGAATCATGTCTGTTACGAATCCAGCCCCCATATCAGTCTCAATGGAAAGACCTGCATTCAGAATAGTCTGTAGGTCAGCATTCGTGATTACATCGAGATCAAAGCCCAAGTCATCCAGATCTATGTAAGAACTGGCCATATCGAGCAATGAGAATTGAAATTGATTACTGCTTGACTCCAATAACACAGGGTATGTGCCCGACATTGCGTTCTGCCCTTGAACACAATATCTATCATGGTCGTCGCTAGGTGGGTCCGATTCGCCACATGTGGAGCCTGCTATATGGTGGAAATCAAGACCTCCAACCCCGGCGATGGTTCGCCATTCAGGGGTATCCATCTCAACCTTACCTTCACCGACTATGCCACTGATTCCGTCCGCTATCGCATCTACAGGGAAATTGTCAGTGAAATTACTCATATCCACAAGGCCATTCGCTTCTGCCATCCGAATTCCGTCAGCAGTCACCCAAGGAATACTGGCTCCAGAACTGTTGTCGACCATGCTGATTCCCCATTCCTCCATTGTTGTTGAATCAATATACATCAACTCGATTGAGACATCCAGTGTTGCAGCATCTTCATTTGACATATCCAGAACCACTGAGATATCCACTGCGGTATCATTCACAGTATCGATGGAGACTGGAATCGTTGATGTCGTCCTGCGGGCGATTGACAAGGTCACATCCTCTTCCAATGTGGAATCATTATTGCTGGCAGCGCGATTATCGATTGTCCACCTGCCAACATCATAGGAATATGAACCATCCGAACGAGATTGCAGAGAACCTGGCGCGTTGTCTGTTCCAGTCACAGCACCTATGGTGGCATATGAAGGAGGTTCAATCTCGAAGACATTCTTGTGCCCAACCATCCCGAAGATTGTAAACGGTGTGGAAATCTCAGAACCCATTGTCAACAGACCCTGATAGGAGCGCTCTAGATCCAAATCGGCTGAATCAGCCAACTGGAATTTGGATGTTGCCAAATCAATGGTAGCAGAAATCGAGATACAGATGGGTGGATTGTATGGGTCTTCTGCATATGCCCCTTCGCTGAATGCATCCGTCTCCGCATCATTGGAACAATGGTCTGCAGAACCTAAAGTCCCCCTCTCAAGGTATTCAACATCAAGATTCGCTATATCTCCAAAACCACTGTTCAACAAATCACTGACTGCAGATTCGGTCTGGCTGAGAATCATCTCATCGACAGTCTCGCCACCAGTGACGGATGTTCCAAAGAAGTTGCGTAGGTAATCTGCTGGCAACCCATTTTGCGTGAACTGTTCAGCAGCTGCACTAGGCAACGATGGGAAAAGAGCATTCAGACCACCAACCTTGGAATCGTTGAACTCATGCATAGCCCATTCCATTGTCAAACCTATCTGTGAAGTACTGATCATCTCAAAGGTATAATCACCCTCAATCCATTCTTTAGCTGCTGGGGTTCCATCAGTCGATGGATTGAGCTGATCGCAGGCACCACCGGTCGCTCCACAAATATCACCAAAAGAAAAATCATCTCTAGCAGAACTGGAAGCTTCCTCATCTACATCCAAAGTCAATACTGCAAACTGCATTGAAATCAATAGAATGATGATTACAATAATTGTCGAACGGCCACTTGTTAGACTCTCGCGCATAGTCTCCCCAAAGGGGAGGACCCACTCCTGCCATATAACAGACTATCCGACGGGGGTACTGCCCGGAGGTGCTGAAAATGGGTTTGAGGCCGGCTTTGATCGTTCCCACACACAGAGCCGATGATGCACGTTCATGGGCACTGGAAAGGGGGCTGTTGGACACTTCTTTCCATCCATTATCACTCGATGGCGAAGTTGCATGGCCCTTGACTGACGCCATTCAATGCGATATTGGCCGAATCGAGAAGATGGAATTCCAGCCTCGAATGGCAATTGATCCTCATACACGTCTTCAACAGGCACTACCGAACATGAAAACTCCTCGCCGCTGGGAGATTCTCGATGATCTGGTGCTCCTACCTCAAGATGCACTATTGGATGGTGATGAATCGACTTGGATTGCAGTAGCACAAGCACTTCACTGCCAAAGAGTGGCTCGTCAGGCAGAGATAGAATCCGGGCCAAAACGTCGAAGCCAAGTGGAGATGCTGCTAGGTAACTATGGATGGGTGAATCATCTTGAGAATGGTGTACGCTACCTCTTCGATGTGACCAAAGTCATGTTCAGCAGCGGAAACATCACTGAAAGAAGAAGGATGGGCAACACCGATTCCGCTGGCGATATTGTAGTCGATATGTTCGCTGGAATCGGTTACTACAGCATCCCTCTACTGGTCAATGCTGGAGTATCATATGTTCATGCATGCGAGATGAATCCAGACAGTATTGAAGGACTGACAAAGGGATTATCAGCCAACAAGGTTGCCGAACGCTGTCGTATTCTACGAGGAGATAATCAAGATACTGCCCCGCTATTGAAAGGTGTGGCTGACCGTGTTCTGCTGGGTCTTCTACCCTCCTCAAAGGAGGCGTGGCCTCTGGCCGTGGAATGCCTGAAAATTGAGGGCGGAGTTATCCATGTGCACATGAATGCAACAGAAGAATCTCTTGAAGATGGAACATTTGTCTCTACAACCGTTGAAGAGTTCGAAACACTGGGTTGTAAAGTCGAAGTTCTCCATCTAGAGGATGTGAAATCTTACTCCCCTCACATCAGACATGTGGTACTTGACCTGAAGGTCACAAAGTTGTGAAACTGGCTACATCGGACCAAGTATCGCCATTGTTGTTATCGCCTACGACTCGGAAATAATAGGTCGTGGAAGTCAATAATCCGCTCAAGGAATGACTCTGATGCCCTACTGAAGAAGAACCTGCATCAGCACAGGTGGTCCATGCGGCTCTACTGGTCCCGCCATCGAAAAGACCCCAACACACACTCAGATTGGTATTGGTGCCATTGTCATATGTATCCCATTCGATATCAGCACTGTTGCTGGAGATATTGTTCGAAGACTCGTTGCGGAATATTGCATCATACTCGTAGACCCAACCTCGAAGCGGATCGTCTACCCATACTGGCAAGTGAGTCAATGAATCCCTGGTCACCTGTGTCAATGGGAATCCCCATGCTTCATGATATGGTGCAAGATTATAGCCGGTGGTCAATGATAATTCAACTACCCAACGATTGAATTCTTCGCTATCTCCACTAGGAGGGTCGCTCATCGTGTAATATGCACTCAGTGCCTCGGTTATCGGACCCCATCCAAATGCTTCCTGGATCTGGATGTGAGTCTCCAAAGCAGTCCATACACTCCAAGATGATATCTGACTACCACTCTGGAAATAACTCTCGGTCCGAGTCTCCCTACTCTGGGTATTCATAGCCGCATGACCTGCTCCCAGATCAACTCCAACCAATTCAGTCATCAATTTCACTGAATAGAGATTACAGGTTGTCTCAGTATTTCCGGGAAGAGTGGATGGCATCCACTGATGGTTATGCCCAAGTTCATGGAACATTCCCCAATCGCCTTGACTCCACATTTGTGTCGAATTCAGCACCCCTGCTGAAGAAGCGGTATGGGCCATGAACGGATAGCCACTGTGCATCCAACCAGCGCTGATCTGCACATCAAAAACTGCCCTTTCAACTCGCGGCCAAGGAGTATAGCCCGACAGGTTGTGTTCCATCGAGAGAGCCTGGTCCCAGAAATCCATGGTTGCATTCGGGGTATCCAAAGAACGTATGTCAGCAGCGGGAACACTGAGAATGAAATTGTCTGATTCAATCTCTGCCCATGGCGCCGGATGATGTCTGATGGTGCTGTTCCAGAGAACAAGGTCAGTCTCACCTTGTATCCAGTATGGCGCAAGAACCGCATTCTCAATACTTACATTGAACATTTCCAGTGTCTTTCCAGCCGGAATGCGGATGAATATGGCTCCTCCAAAGGCATTTCCCACCTGTATGGTGACATTGTCAACCCCAAAGACACGATAGATGATTGGATGCCTGCTGAGAGTATCCTTGCCCCACAGGCTATCTGTATGTGCACCAACAAGAACATTCACTCCCGTTCCAATGATACTGGCCGGGAAAGTGACATTCACAACTTCACCAGCAGCCGCATAGAGTCCAGTTCCCATTCTGCCATCGGCACGGGCCCCTGCATACCCGAAATTACTCGGAAGACCAGCGAATGTCCCATTGAACTCGATTGTTCTATTGACTCTGGTAGCATTAACCAGAACATCACCAGGGAAATCCTTGGTACTAGGATGATATGGCAATTCAGCTGGAGGCAGGAGGTACAGCAAACGGTCCTGTATCTTGAGCAACAATCTGTCCAACGGGTCTCCAGTAGCCAGATCAAAGGTATTGGAAGATGATATCTGGACCCAGCCGGTCCCATTGGTCATTTCTCTGACAGGAGACCAAACAAAATCAAAATCCAATGGAATCTGCGAGATGACTCGCTCCAGAGTTGCGCCTGCAATACTCTTGTCACCACTGCTCATCAACTCACCATCCACGAAATATTTCTCCACTGCTTCTAGGGCATTTTGAGTTCGGTGATATTCCGAAGGTGGGTCCCCCCTTAGATCAAGAGAAACTGAACCAGATGATGATGATACGAACAAACCTGTTGTTCTGACTATCTTGTTACCAGGGTACTGATGAGCAACGTCGCTATTGGAATACGACCAATACCAAGAGTGACCACCGAGCACCACTCCTCCACCTTCAGAGATGAAAATCTCAAGAGCAATATTCTCTGCATCGGAGTAACTATTCCAGAAATCACCGATGAAACAATCGAAAGAAGAAAGGTCCGAGGGCCATGCATTACTGTATACAACATATCCTTCAGCACTCAATTCATCTTCGAAATGGTCGTAATCAACCTGCAGGCCAACTACCTTGTTGGTGCCCCCACATGCCCATTCAATTGCATTTAATGACAAGGTGGTCTCATTTCCTCCACTTTGCTGTGCAACCATCCCCTCATGGCCATATCCAATGATGCGCCCTTTGCCCGAATGCGAGGCTGAGACTATTGGTCGGTCATTCCAATCGATGGCTACCGGAAATGACCATTCTCCCAATGGAAGTATCAGAGATGGCCATGATGAGCCATAATCTAGAATCCCAACACCTGCTGAAATATCACGCCAATCCGCATCTAGATCATGCACTGCAATGGATAGATTCGATTCAAAAGAACCACCTGAGTTATTCGCCCAGATATGGTATGTGCGCCAATTGGTTCGCTCATTGGGCAAACCTTCGATACTACCATTGGATTGCAATGCCAAACCTATTGGCAAGGGTGGTTCTACTTCCCAAGTAGCAATTTCTGGACCCTCATTGAAGGCGCGGATGAATGCGCTATTATTGGATTCAACAGCGAACATCGTTCCATTCTCCCAAGAGATGTTCGCTGGCGTCATATCAGCAATTCTCAATCGAAGCAGCAGCGAAATGGAACCTCCGGAATTATTGGCCCATATGGTATGATTCGTCCACTCATGCAGGGTATCAGCATCACCATGCAGCCTTCCTTCCTCAAACAATAGACCAGATGGTAACTCTGGACTGATACTCCATTCCACTGGAGCCCCACCATCCCATGATGGGCTCAAATCTACAGAACTTCTTTGCCAAGCCAGATCAACCTCCGAGACACCATATGACAAATTTCGGACTGGCTCATCGATGATGGATACTTCAACCGATGTTGATATCGAACCACCCGTATTGTTGGCCCATATGGTATGGATGCTGCTTGAAACCAAAGTTGTGGAGATTCCTGATATCCAACCATTAGAGGTGTCGAAAGTCAAACCTTCTGGAAGAGACGGTTCGACCTCCCATTCTGCAACTGCTCCTCCCTCAATCCATGGTACGATAGGACCTATACTGGTGTTGACGGTGAAAGTATGAGGAGCGGCAGGATAGAACATCCCGAATGGGGCTTGGTCATGAATGCAGATACTGATATTGAATGTACTGGAACCGGCTTCGTTGCTTGCATTGATACTGTGGTTTCCACAAGGGGAGACAACCTGAGGCATACCTTCCACCCAACCGATTGAATCTATCGAGAGACCAGATGGTAACGGTGGAGATACTTCCCAGTCGGTGACTTCACCCCCTCCTATCAGAGATGGAATCAAGGGATTGATTTCAACGCCGACTGTAAAAACATGTAGAATCGAAGAATACGACAACGAGCCAGGGGGCATGTCAACTACAATGATACTCAAGTTGAAGGTAGCGATACCAGCATCATTTGAAGCAATGATGGTATATGTGGCTGAGTACTGTATCTCAAGAACCACTCCGCTGATCTCACCACTGTCACTGTTGATGTTGAGACCATTGGGTAAGGGAGGATTAACCGCCCAATGGTCAGGTCCATCTCCCGAAAATGATGGAATCAAGTGGATGGAATCGCCGATATGAAACTTGAACTCTTCAACCCCGAAATCCAATTGTGTTGGAGGTGTCAAGGGTCTGCATCCCTCCTCTACCTCTACCTCAAGAGATGAGCACTCAACATCTATTGGAATAATATCCACCTCGTCGATGATGCACTCACCATCAACCTTGATTTCATCCTCTCCACAGATAAGCACCACTTCGGGTTCCTTCAGGTTCTGGGTATAGATGACCGCTCCACTTGCAGTCAGCAAACCCACGAGAACGATGGCCGCTGTGACTGTACCCTTGTTCTCCACAGAGCAGCGGAGATGATGCCTGACATTCAATCCTGCGCTTCTCGACGAGATGATGGCTCTACTACTTCAGGAGGAGAGGCTTCGACCAATTCAGCGGCCAACTCTTCCGACATCATACCATTAGATGGATGTAATTCAACAGGTTCAATGATTCGTGAAGCGCGCATAGCGATTGCTGTTAATACCCCTAGTATTCCTATCGCTACGAACACTGAGAGTCCATTGATGCCCTCATTCTCACCACTCTGTGTTGTCGGCCCTTCTGGCTGCTCTTCATTACTGGCATTCTCATCAAGAACGACTCCCAACAAGGAAATCTCGTCAATTCTAGCCTCATATACTGGCCGACCAGCAGATGAGGCAGGATTCTGTAGGCTCTCCAGTCCAGTTGGGTCATCTGATGTCGGAGTCAATGCAATCGCTCGAACATGTGACATTCCATCCCTGACTACACCAAAGGTCGCATATCCTCCATCATCTCGATTCTCAGGGTCCAGATTATGAGCCTCTGTTTCAGCAATATACCATTGTGAATCAGCAGAATCCTCCTCCTGACTCCTTGCCATTCCAATCGCTCCGTCGACATGTGATAGATTTTCATTATGTTCCAGAGGTATGGTTTCACCAGTTCCACCACTCCCACAGGAAGGACTGGTTCCAGGATAAACTCCAGCAGACTTGCATGTCGGATCTCCTCCCTGAGTGACAAAGTCATCAATCACCCTATGGAAAAAGATGCCATCGTATAGATCCATCTCGATGTGTTCGACCATGTTGGCAACGGTTATCGGTGCCCACTCCTCAAATAATTCAATGACTATCTCGCCCTCAATCCTTGACTGCAGATGACCTGGTTGGTAATTGACTGCCATCATGATTACTGGGTCACCCGGATGTGGTTCATCCATTGGACTGCCCTCTAGAACTGGACCGTCGGTCCAATTGTTCGGATCGACAGTGCGATTTCTCCAATCACCATCATCTCCAGATGCTTCCAAAGTTGAGTAAGTGCCTCCTGAAGAAGGAGCGAATACTGCGAGGAGTAGGAGGCCGGCAACGAGTCTGGCGCCCCTCATGAATCTGTGAGACGGCTGTTGAACATCAATTTCACCCAATGAAAACTACTCGTTGAAAATTCGATGTCCGCACACTTCAAGAAGTAAAAGCGATGGCCTGCGACCAATGAATGAAGAAATTGAGACAACAAAACCTGAAATGCTGAAATGGGCCATGATTCTGACAGGTGCATCACTAGCAGTCATCATATGGCAAGGCATGTCTGGAATCGGTCAACTAGGTTATACATTGGATGGCTGGAACCTTGGCACTTCACACAAACGCTCCGGGGAAATCGGCTTATTATTGGCTCTTGCAGCAACCGTATTGTTCATCCTTTCCAAAGTAGATGACAGCAAACTCAAGGGGATGTCATTCGGTTACGCCACTGCTTGGGTGATACAGATTGGCCTTGCTCATGCTTTTTCTGGTCCACACTGGCTTGGAATGGTACATGTCATGATTGCATTCCTGATATTTGGCCATGGATTGATGATGATGCCGAAATTCAAATCAGCATTGAACACTGATTGAAAAGCAGAATCTCTTCAACGTGCAGCCTTCAGAGAGTTCCGAACAATGGCTGAACATCAACGGAATTCTGCCCCCTGTTTGTGATTCTAGTGCCTTCACACGTAGGCGCGGGCAATCGTCAGCCTGAAGGCTGACGTGGTGATGCGAGAGTGATGTCAGAGCCGCTCATCGCTGAATTGGTCGAATTCACGGCCACCGAAGTGGCAGATTCATCACCTCGTAGAGACCTCGATATGGCACTTGGTGCGACAGGAGCAATGGTCCTTGTGTTCATCATGCTTTCAGCAGGGTTTGGAGGAGGATTGGAACCTGCGGATTTCAGCTCAGCAGATTTGAATTGGTGGGAAGTTCCAATTCAAGATCGTTGGAAACTTGATTTGAATCTCACCTCATGGCGAAGTCAACTTCCTGAAGATGGAACATTTGAGATTCTACCACTGACCGAGCACTTTGTCGATGTTGAACTCCCATTGGAAGAAAGGGATGCTGGTTTCCCTGAACAGCCACAAATGCATCTTTCCTTGTGGATGCCTGATGTACCAGATGGTGTCAAGGTGCCTGTCATTGCAACCGTACATCCATACTACGACTTCGGCGCCCCTGGCGATAAATCTACTCCGAACACCGTCCCAGACATGGGAGTCGGCAAATGGATCTACGAAGAATTCGTGCCTCATGGCTACGCTCTTGCTCAGGTCTCGACCTTCGGAACCGGCAAATCGACTCATTGCCAAGATGTCAAAGGACGTGGTGAACAGATTGGTATCGACGCTGCAGTACGCTGGTTGGGAGAACAAGAGTGGTCCAATGGAAACGTTGGACTGATGGGGAAATCATATGCTGGGACCACGAATTGGGAAGCAGCACAATTTGACAATCCATATCTCAAGACAATAGTCCCTATCAGCGGCAGTATCGGAGTGCAACAGATGTTCTATCGAAACGGCTCAAGTGAATCCAGGGCATTGCTCTACGACGTCCTCTACGAAGGAGCAACGGTCGATGGAGACTTCAGCGACATGAGAATGTGCAGCGATGATCTCATCGGGCCAGCCAGTCCATGGACCACGTACACTGCAGCAGAACTCGGTGGCAGCCAATGGAATGACTATTGGGAAGAGAGATACCATCTTCCCGATGTATTGGCTAATCATCGAGGCAGCGTCTACATCGTTTGGGGTATGCAAGACTGGAATGTGGACCCATATCATTTCTCACCCACCTATGAATTGCTCAGGGATAGAGGAATGACCGTCAGAGGAATCTTTGGACAGTGGGCACACAACTATCCCGATCAGATTCAGACCCACAGTAATCTTGGTAGCGGTTACGGGGCTGAGGCATTCCCCAACATGACAAGGATGGATTGGGCCGTCGAGTTATTCGGTTGGTTCGAGCATTTCCTCAAAGGGATTGGTCCCGAACCCGCCAGTCTGGTGCAGATCCAAAGAAACGATGGAAAATGGCATCTTGAGGAGACTTGGCCACCAGAGGATGTAGAGTGGCAATTGTTGGGGTTGGATGAATTTCAATCGAGTGGACAACGCGTCTCATCTACCAGCAGTGTGACTCTGGAAAGTGAACCATTTACAGAAGACATCCATATTTCTGGCCTCCCGACTATGCATCTAAGCGTTCAGGCATTGTGCAAAGGAGGGCAGATATTCGCGACTATGAAAGATGGAACAACTGGACTCAGATTGGGACACGCTGTGATGGATCTACGCTATCGAGACGGAGGATATGATGCCAAGGTTACAATTCCATTTATCTCATACAAGATGGAGATGGAATTCAACCCGATGGATGTAGTCATCCCGTCTGGGCATACACTGCTGGTGGAATTGACAGAAACTGGAGCGGATTATCTGCCATCACCAGATTGTGCTTCGGTAGGAATGAATGTTGATACCGATTCATCTTCGGTTCTTGGTCTGCCACTGATCGACCGCCCAATTGGTGATGTCCAATGGTTCCGCGTTCCAGGCCCCGTCGATCCTAGCAATCTGACAATGTCAGGAGTGTGAAGCCATGAAGGTCCTCGCTTTCGAGGACTCATTCGATGTTCAGTCGCTACTCGTCTCGGGGGGGGTGGATATCACGAAGATTGAATTCAAGCAACTCTGGAATACCGAAAACTGGTTGGAGGAGATTAGCCGATTCGACCCAGACACTCTACTCCTTGACCATTTCATTCCACCCACCAAGGGTCTGGAAGTTCTACAATTGCTGAATGTAGAAGTGGCGAACAATGGATTCAAGCGACCTGCCACCATCATTGGGATGAGTTCCTCATCCATGGCGAACCAACGAATGCTAAAGTTCGGAGCCGAACATGGAATCTTGAAGATGAAACTACCTGAACTGGAAATATGGCCTCGAACAGGCGAACATCCGAATGTCACTCCGTTGTGAAAGGCCACCCATATGGCAAGTCATCATCATCGACGAAAATGACATTGATTCCTACTCCCGTCCGATGAAAAGCGATCAACTCGATTCCGTGAATCGAATGACCTGTCACTGCCTTACCTAGAACGGGGCGATTCCCTCGCGCCATTCGCCTTCGAAACCAACTTCCTCCTTGTTCGGGCTCAGAACGCTTGGTTCCGGCAACCATCCTCCGTTCTCCCTCAACACCTTCGACCCATGGTGCACCCCATTCGGGTGAAAACTCAACTCCCAATATCATATCCACACCTTCAGTCCACTGTGCTGCTGCAGCATCAGCACTAGACGGAATCGCCGGACAGTTTGGATGAGTATGTAACCAATGTGTGAAGCGTCCTCCTCGCGGCCCCCTATCTGCTCCGAATATCTCATCAGTCCATTCCTCAGGCAGATGATGAACAGTCATTGAATTACCACGATTGACCACCTTGGCTTCACCGATGGTATAGCCTTGGCCAGCGAACATATCAGCTCGAGATTCTGCTCCAAGAAATAATTCCGATACTTCAGGAATAACCTGTCGTTGTGGGTCTACATCCATTCCAACTAGTATCTCATCTGGCAAGGATTGGAAGCACCAGGAAAGCAGTTCCACCAACAGTTTTCCCGGCATCTGAATCAAGGCAGAATACGAATCTCGCTTATCGAATGAAACCTGATTATAATCAGCCAATGCAGAACTCAACCAATCATCGACCAAGTCTCACCCCTCCCATACAACGCGACGGGAGCATACTCATAAGTGGTGGACCATGACTATCGGGACCGAGGGGGACCACGTGGCAAAGAAGGGGTTCGGAAAAATTATGGGAGCCTTAGGGGGTTCTCCATATGAAAAACTCCTCAAACGTATAGAAAAAGGTGCCAAGGAATTCAGAGGAGATGACCGCGCTTTGTCAAGACTGGTAAAGAAAATGGTCAGAGAGATTCAGGAATCCTACTCAGATGAAAACATCGATGCTGAAGAGCATGACCTGTTAATGGAGGAACTTGAAGATATTGACCCCGAAGGTCGTGAGTTACCAAAACTCGAAGAAGATGATGGTGAGTTATTTGATTCGGATAATACAGATGACCCTAAACTGAAAGGCAAGGTTGTTGATCTTGACGACCTGTTATCCGCCAAAGGAGATTCATTCACAGGTAGTTACGGTCGTGATGAATTCGAGGACTTCAGACAGAAGATGGCTCAAGACTTCTATGCTGATTCTGATGAAGCAATCGCAGCAGGGGACCACAATTCAGAGATTCGTACCCAGACTAGAGTGTTCAAGGATGAGGATGCTGACCTTGCTGCAGTCAAGCGAGCCATCGCTGCAGAGACTGGAATGAAAACCGATGATATGATTCGTGAAGAAGAGGAGGAAGAAGCGACTCAGGGAGATGATTCCTATTCCATCGATGAAGATGGAACCGAATGGTGGCAGGACGATGATGGCTACTGGTGGTTCAGGCCTGAAGGGGACGAAGAATGGCTTCCTTACGATGAATGAGGCCTACCATCTTCTTTCCAACCACGCAATCGGTAATATTCTGTCAAACAATCGGCCTCATCCCTATCGTCTACAAAAGAAACCATTCCCTTGGCTGGCCCATCAGGAAGAGCATCTCTTCTGAGTCTGTATGAAAGAATATCTTGTTCCCGTGCCTCAATGCCTAATCTTTCCCAATGCTGAATATTCCAAAGACGAGCAGAATCCCATTGTGCTGAAGCCCTAGAATGTAAGTCTTCTATGGTCGCCGAATCACCGGTGATTCCATTGTAAGCCTGGACAAGAACATCGTCAGGGGTTGCACCACTGGCGAAAGCACAGAGAATCATGCTGTCTCGAATCACGCTTTCATTTTGTGAATGTATCAATTCTGGTATCAAGTCAAGAGCTGATGAGTCGGGTATCCCCGTTGGATTCTTGTACCCAGCACGCATGTGATTTGCACCCACATTACAGGTCATATATGCCATTCCATTGCCTCTTTTGCCTCTGGGATCCCATGCTGGAAGGTCGAGACCTTTGCTATGAGCAGTCAACCGAGTTGCTGGATGACCGGTCTCTTTCTCCACCCATCTTGAACAGGCAACAGCACCTGAGGCCAAGGTGCCGAAGAGTGAACCATCACCAATAATAGCAGCAGAAAGCCTCTCCAGAGCCAGAGGTGGAAGTTCCGGAATTCCGAATCCCCATGGAACCTTCTCTCCTTTGGAAAAACGTCCCTTTGCTGAAGGAGCAATGAAACAAGGAACTTCAGCATCAAATCCCCACGAGTCTCCTGAAGGCAGAGTTCCTTCTGACCAACCATCTGGAAACCATCCCTTGAGCGCCAATTCACAGATCAATGATAATGCAGCACCACTAGAAATTGTGTCCATTCCAAATCGATTGCAGGCATCGTTGCCATCCATCACATCAAGAGAGGAGTCAATGCCCAGATTCGCCCCTATCATAGCCAGAGTCTCATATTCAGGTCGCTCAGTTCTCAGTACATGCACCGGCTTACCCCTTACTCCACTTGAACGGTCTGATGCCTCACAGGCAATTAGACAAGGACGGCAACAACCAGACTGTTTCGCCTCAGGATGGGATTCATGCCAATGCTCACCCGACAAGACCAACGTGTCAAGTTGTCCAATCTTCTTTGCCTCATGGATAATCGAACCTGTCGTCGATGTATAATTCAAGGTCGGCATTCGTCCCGTCTCACTCGCATATAGCGGTGCTCTGCTGGTTCCAAAGCAATAGAATGGGTCACCGACTTTGCGCCGCCCCCCCATCTCCTGACTTTGTTTCTTCACCGCTCCAAGATATTGAGTTTCATCCGCTACTCTAGATTCACCAGATGCGCGTACTGAAATCGCTTTGAGATTCTTGTTTCCAAATTGAGCCCCAGTCCCACCACGTCCTGCGGCGCGTCTTCCAGCGGTAATCGGACTGGAGATACGAACCAATGCCTCTCCTGCTGGACCTATCGAGAATACATCTTGTACCTCGGCATTTGCTGCAATTGCTTTCTCTGTCTGCCATGTTGTTTTGCCGCGAAGATTCTCTGCATCCTGTAAAGAAACATCCTGATCCTCAATCTGCAAACGAACCATGTTCTCAGAACGTCCGTGAATGAATAGCCCATCCCAGCCAGCCAATCGCAGATTATGAGCGAAATCACCACCGATGTAAGTATCTATGAAAATATTGGTCAATGGGGAACGTGAACAGACGACTGCTCGACCAGAAGAGCCAACCTTGGAGCCTTGAAAAGGACCGGTCATGATGAGAACCGGGGTGGTTGGATGCATCGCTGGGTCTGCATCTCCAATGACTGGGTGACGCAAGTCGTAAGCCTCGTCGTCAGTGCTATCCAGAGTGGTCAGCAAATGTGTTGCCAGAGCCTTGCCACCCATCTTTGAAAGAAGGGTCTCTCTATCGAGGTTCTTCTCTTTGAGGGCCCCTGTTGACAAGTCGACCTCAAGATAACGACCCGCATAGCCGTCGTGTCGCCAGAAGGAAGCCATTGAGAGAAGATGAATGGAACTCGCTCATCATCCTTCGCAGGGTTCGTTCGACCATTCCTCAGAAGAAAGGTCGCTGATGAACTCAGTCATTCGACGGCGGTTCTCCCCCATATCTCCCACACCCAGACGTGACTGACTGTGCAGATTCAATTCAGCAATACCATCAACGCAGGAGACTTCAGCAAAGACATCGTCAGCGAAGAACCAGAATTCAGTGTGGTCAACACCATGGATCACTGTCGAAGTACCTTCATCCTCGACTGAAAGCACTGAAGCGAACCAACGATCCTCAAACCAATTCTCGACGACTGAAACCACTTCTTCCTTCGAGGCATTGAACGCCAACGGTTCCAAGCCATCAGAGTGGAATGATGTTCCATCATGAGCAATGCGCACACAATTCATGCTGTCCTCTGGACATTCGGCAGGCATACTTGAAATGGCAGTCATCGAATTGGCTACCTGAATCAACAATATCAGAATCAGCCACCCTGCAACAATTCCTGATGGCCATTTCATCTTGGGAGGCAATTGTTTCCATCGTCCGACGATGGAACCTTCGGACACCCCTTCACCGCCGTGTATATTTTCCATTCACCTTGTCAAAAATGATAGGCTCACCGATTGGAACTTCGAGCCCTTTCACTTCCTCAATGGACAAGCCCTCAAGATACATGATGATACTACGCAATGAATTTCCGTGTGCTGTAATGAATACGTTTTTGCCAGACTCAAGTGCTGGAAAGATAGTTTCCTCAAGATAAGGAATCGTACGTCCTGCAACTAATTCCAAACTTTCTCCATTTGGAGGAGTGACGTCGAATGAACGGCGCCAGATGTGTACTTGTTCAGCGCCATATTCTTCTAGAATAGCAGTCTTATTCTGGCCCTGAAGGTCTCCATACATACGCTCATTGAGGCGCCATGAGATATACACTGGAATCACATTTTCAGGCTCACCATGGATGTATGCCAATTCATTCATCTTTCTTTGATTCTCATCCCCACTCTCAGAATCGTGTTTGAACACTGGAACCACGCCACTCGAATTCTGGGCAACGACGATCATTGCAGTCATTTGAGCGCGTATCAGCAATGAGGTGTGTATCTCATCAATCTGTAAATCCGCAATATCTTGTCCTGCTTTGATAGCATCATCAATCCCCTTTTTGGATAAAGGGACATCCACCCATCCGGTGAATAGATTGAGGGCATTCCAAGCAGATTGGCAGTGGCGCATGAGGATGAGGTGGGGCATCTCTCTCATCTGCGCCGCCCCGCCGACCGCTCATCAATATGCCTGTCTAGTCCTATCCGACAAGACTGGGAATCAATGTCAGTATCAACAGAGGGCCAGCAGACATTGCAATGTCTCGCAATAGAATCATTATGAGATTCTGATTGTATTCAAAAACCGCTTTCTCGAAACGTTCTACGATGACGTCGTCCACCTTTTCGACCAGTGCGGTCGCTCCTCGCCGAACCGCCTCCACCGCTACACCAGCAGCCGCTCCAAACATACCCTTGTTGACGGCTTTTCCACCAACCGCACCCTCAATTGCGGCCTTGGCAAGAGGCTTGTTCTTCTCACCTTCTCCACGGCCAACACGTTTGAGCCAAGTCCTTGCACCAAGTGCAAGTCCTGCACGCTTGCGAAGTTTCTCAATATCCTGTTCCAGTACCGCCTGCATCATCCTGCGAACTCTGAAAACACGCAATAAATCAAAATAAACCCAGACCAAGAATGCAGACAATAACAGAACCAGGCCTGTAGCGTTGACATCCGACCAAGCCTGCCAACCCAATGGGTCGACCATCAATCGCACGATGATGACTAACAAAGGCGGCAGGCAGAAGGCCAATACCTCATTGAATACAAGTAACCCCACTCCTTTGATTGGCAATTCCCTGAATTGTTTGATCGCCCAACCACCGTGAGGTGCCAGAACCTTGACCACCCCGAACAATGGCTTGGTCACCAATATCAATCTAAACAGAAATGGCAAGAAAGCGATGTACCAGACATACGCCTGCCACGGTCCGACCGGCGGAAAGTCAGGAAACATTAGTTCCATGTTCATCGACAGGGGCAGTCCTACTCATACCCTTTCGGGTTCACTGCAGCTCTGGATCATCGATGAAAGTACTTGATTCTGAATCATCAATGAAGGTCCCGTCGACATCATGGATGTATCCGTACCATGGACCTGGAGGCGGAGGCCTCCGGTTGCCATCGATGACAGATACTATCAGTCCACCAAGCACGAAACCTAGAGCGAATGGAAATATCGCCTTTCCAATCATCACGCTCACTCTTCCTTTGGCATTATAGCCGAACGAATTCCATTGGAAATTCCAGAATCTATTCTCTTCGCCATCGAATTACCAAATTTGTATCCCGCTCCAAAGGCTATTCCACTGATACCCCAATCCAACATTCTACCTGATAATTTCTTGATTCCACCTTGGAAACTATTCAACATCTTCATTCACTCACCACCCTCAATATTTATCTCACCATCATCGTGTACATCAATCTCGTAAATACGATCTAGTACGTTTGTGAATTTCTTCACTCCGTACAATAATGTTCCAACTCCTGCTCCAATCACAAAAGTAGGCCAAATGATATCATTATACTTTCCTTTCATCCAATTCCATGCTTGCATTCTTCATTCCTCCTTATTTTCTTCATTTTCTTCCTTATTCTTATCCAGCCCAATCGCCTTGGTCACTCCACCAGCCACGGAGCCAGCTACATTGCTGACCGTTTCCACGCCTACCTTGGTCACCTCGCCTGCAGCATTGATCACCGCAGTTATTGCACGACCTGAACCGACAGCCAGGTGAACAACCGTCTCTTCACCCGCATTCACTATCTCCTTGACAGCAGCGGTGAAGTCATCGATGAGGGAACCCAATCCCTTTGCCACCTTGTCTACCGATTTCTTGCCGGACATGATTACCGGATGGGGCTGTCAGACATAAAGAACGGATGGTGTTTTTACCGGGTTGAATCCCCCGCTAAATCAGGCATCAGATGGTAAGTAGAAATATTCTTCAGGATAATATCCCATATCGATCCCATGCTGGATGAATCGGCCGATGTCCTGACGTAGAACACGGCCCGTCTCAGTCAGGTCATAATGCATTATCGGATGGCCACCACGCCCTTTACCAGGTGACTCTACAGGCTCTATGTACTCCTTTATTGCTAAAGATTCCAGATGTATCTTCAATTCCTTTCGCTCGACACCAACCGCCCTTTCAATACGCATTATCCGACGAGTATCGGATTCAGCCGTAGCCTTTCTGCTGAGATAGAGAAGTACTCGATACAAGGTTACCGGAAGGTCTCGACGCTTCCGAATCTTCTCCATACATAGGGGGGTGAGTACCCACTACTTGAGGGATGTGGCCGAACAAAGACCTCATGTGCCCACTGTTCATGGGAGTGGCATGCCTTTCTGCAAAGACCTGTCTGCATGGCTTAGTTGGAGTATTGACCGCGAGTGGATCGAAGAGAACGTCAAATGGCGAGACTTCGGTACTGGAGTACGGCTTGGTAAATTGGCCAAGGAAGGTAACACCAGTCTAGTCCTCTACGACGTGGTCTCCGATGTGGACATTGAAGCATTCATGCCACATAGCCACCCTGGAGGTGAAACCTACCTCGTTCTCGAAGGAGAGGTATACGATGAGGATGGAACATATCCTCCCGGTTCTATCGTCTGGATGGACCCCGGCTCCACTCATACTCCCAAAACCAAGGGACAAACGCTGATTCTAGTGCTTTGGCCTGATGGCGTCAAGGCTGCCTAAGACTCTTCAACCAGTACAGTATCGGTTATCACATGACTAGGAAATCGTGCGCGGTTGTTTTTGCAGCATGTGCCATTTTCTTGTCAATAAATTTCTACAATTCGCCTGGAGAAAATCAACTTGAAGAAAATCAGATTGTAGCATTTACATTGTCGAGTAATAATAGCACACAAACTCAAACCGATAGTATCGATTCACAAATTCCTGATTTTTCACTCGATTCGATAAATGAACAAGTCTCCGAACATCCCGCAGAATCGGTGATTTTGATAGCTGCATTGGGAGGCTTAGGCGTGTATCTATTTGGTCTTAGAAATCAAAGAAAGCAACTTAACAAGGCTCTAAAACATATTATTACTTCAAAATCTGAGGAGAGGAAGGAATTTCGAGCATCGCTCAAAGCACTTGATATTCTGAAAAAGGCAAGAGCTGCTGTATTCACCTTAGGGCCATTTTCATGGCTTTGGGATGATTTACTGCATCCTATAATTAGTGAAAAAATGACTGAACACGGGATTTCAGAGATTTTTACATTCGAAGGAATTTTTTCGTGGATATTATTCGAATTTCTAGGACTAAAATTCATGTCTCCAATAGAATTCGAACAGATACTATTTCCTCAAATTAGAATTGTTTCCACAGTGCTTTTCATATTATTCGTATATTGGATATTCTTCAAAGGCGACTCTTTGATCAACAAATACCAAAATTTCATTAATTTTGAAAAACCAATAGATAATGCCGAAAATGAAGAGAAAGAACGGCCTCGCAAAGGCTACGTCTGACGCATCGACTCTGGTATCCGACTTCTCATCCAGCGCTTCCACAGTGGAGGAATGGTACACGGCCAGAAGCACCCATAGTAGCCTGTAGGGAGCGTAGGAACGCCTTCGCATGGTTGCAACTGCCAGTAGGGAAGACTAGCCTTCATGTGGTGTGCTGGATGACGAGTCAACTCCAACAGGGTCCACCGGCTCCAGCGAGCCTCGGATTGCCAGGAGTGCATCTCAGTCTGCCTCTCATCATCCTTCCGCCGCAGACCATAATGACGGATGTAATTCACATATTCAAGCAGAATCACTGCTGTTGCACCAAACAACACCCACACCAATGCGAGCCACCAACTGAGCAACATTCCAAGTGCAATTATGGCTAATATCTGTAGCAAAAGGCCGCGCAAAACGCGATTGCCCCAAATGGAGCGCTTCGAAAAATCGACCTTGACTGCGGAGATGAACTGCCACGGGACCGTCATTGCGATGTGAAGCCATAATCCTCGAGAAGCAGGAGCGCTGGCAGCATCGCTGGGCAGTGCCACATCCTTGTGGTGATTGTAATTATGCTCAATGGTGAAATGGCTGTAATTGACCATGAACATGGTGAATCTGCCAACCATCCACTTGAATGAACCAGGACGTCTATGCCCTAATTCATGGGCGGTGATTATTCCTGAGGCTCCGCCAACGATACCTGCCGAGAATATTCCCCAGCCCATCCACATGGTAGGGCCATCAAGGTGAGCACGCCAGAGCAGAACTGCTACCAGTACTGGTATGGCAAGAGCATGGATCATGAGAATGGCTTCGTATGGCCGCCCATCATCTGCAGAAGGTGCTGGCGACTGCCGTTCACTTAACAGAATATCGAGAAGTGGGTATAAGCCAAGCACAAGCACGGTTCCTGTCATCATCCAGAAAGAGCCCTCAAGCAAGGAAATGATGATCACGATGGGAGTAACCAATCCAAACAGATGGAAAGCCCATGGTTCAGGTCTCACAGACCTCGCTGAGGTTGTCCATACAAGGAGTTCACTCATTGAAGCGACGCCTACGCAAAGAGAGAAATATCTCTCTCAATGACTTGCGCTTAGGAAAGATTCCGTTGCGGTACTGCTGTTTTTCCATTAATTCATGTACAAATGTATCCAGATAATCGTCCATTCTACCATTTCCCGCCTTCCGGCAGTATACATTGTGCTTCCACTCCTATATGTATCATCGAGTGAAAAAACACACACTACGGTGTATTTTCAACACTTAGTGTATTAGGACATACTTACTCGGAAACTATGGGTAAGAAAGCATTGGCAGCCTTTTCAGCAGCATTAGCGACATCATCGAGTCTTTGCAATACTCTGTACATGTGCATCGCACCCAATGGATCATCATCACCCTTAGAGAACACGAATGCCGCCGCCTCGCGCTCAGCCTCATCTGCTTCATGCTCTAGAAGATTGACTTCCTTGATCATCTCAAGAACTGCTGATCGCTCCTTCTTTGAGAATCCCGAATATGCTAGATTCTTCAACATCTCAACCGTGTCCTCATACTTTCTTACCGTTGAAACTACGCGCTCTGCATGCTCTTCCACCAGTTTCCGCGCCTTTTCATTGTGATACAGGATTCGGAATGACAGTTGTTCAGCGACATTTTGAGCATAATCAGCAATTCTATCTTGGCGCGTGATCATGTGAAGGAAGGTCTCACGGCTGAATGCCAATCTAACGCCAGACAACGAATCTCTCATTGCCGCCTTCAATTCATCGGCCTTCAATTCTGCTTCTTGTGTCGCCAATATCTCGTCCTCAGGAATCTTACCAGAGACTGCTATTGAAACTGCATTCAGCATATGATTGACTGTATCTTCTACCGCTGCTGCGTGCTGATGGAAGAGGTCCAATAGCCCTCCTCTTTCCTCTCCAACTGGCGTATCTATCTGGACTATCTTGCCCTCATCCTCTACCATCCCATCCTCTTTCTTCATCACGTATATGACCGACAATATCGCCAGTGGGAGGATGATAGCAACATTGGTTGAAGAACCAGCGAACAGGATGTAAAGAATGATTGCGCCAACTCCTGCAACTGGAAGGCTGGCCACCCAACTACCCGCAATCTTGGCGAAGACCTTGAAATCAACTGCTGAAGCACCGCCTGCGAGTCCAACCCCAACTACAGCACCTACCAAGGTGTGGGTCGTGGATATCGGTACAGCAATGAAGGGCATGGAGAAGATAAGTACAGTCGTGGCAGCTCCGAATTCAGCAGCAAAACCTCGAGATGGGGTGATGTGAGTAATCTTCTTACCGATGGTATCCATGACCTTGTAGCCCCAAGTTGCGACACCAATAGTGATACCCAGTCCCCCTAGAAGTAGCAACCCAATCGGCACTTCGACCTTGTCCGGAGACAAGGTACCGGTTGGCGAAGTGGAGATATCCCATATTGCAGCCATAGGACCAATGGCATTTGCCACATCATTAGCGCCATGAGCGAATGCAACATAGCACGCAGTGATTATCTGCAGCCAGATGAATACTCTCTCCATGCCGGCGTATCCTTCCTCCTTGAACTCATATCTTCGCAGTGCAGCAGCCATGAGAAGACTGGCAATGATACCTATGAAACAGGCAACCAATATGCTGTTGAGAGGTATCCACGCAGTCTCCGATAATGGATTCCAGGTCCCATTCTCCGCTTCAGGTAACCACTTTCCTGAATCAATTATTCCTCTACTATCCAGATTCTTGAAAAAGCCCTTCAAAGCCTTGAATTGTAGGGCTAGTCCTAGCACTGCGAATGTCGGAAATGCAAGAATAGGAGCGAGAGACCTCGTCCTCCTGAGAGGGTCATCATGCTCCATGATCAATTTCTTGATAGCATAAAAAGACAGGAAGGCCAGAACCGCTCCGAGCAATGGAGAAATTATCCAACTCAATACAATCTCAATCACTTTTCCCCAATTGACCGACGAAGGTTGGATGAATAGCCCAACTCCAATGACTCCTCCAACAATGCTGTGGGTGGTTGAAACTGGTAATCCCATCTTTGTGGCGACAGTCAACCAGATTGCTGCAGCGAGAAGAGCAGCCATGAAACCATACATCAACTGCTGACTCAATTCCCTGCTGAAATCCTGTCCTCCGAAATCCAATACTCCTTTGCGAATGGTATCAGTGACGTGTCCACCGAAAAAGACCGCCCCGCAGAACTCGAATACGGCTGCAACCACTATCGCTCTCTTGAGAGTCAGCGCACCACTGCCGACGCTGGTCCCCATTGCATTGGCCACATCATTGGCACCGATGTTCCAAGCCATGTATGCAGCAATCCCGAGAGATGCTAAGATTACCAATTCCCACATGAACCGGTGACAACGCAAACAGTATATCACCTAGATTCTAGGTAAAATATATATTCATATGTATAATGGTTGTTTCATGGCAACCGGCCCCGGAAGCATTCACACGCGTAGAGTACAGATGACCGGTGGGGCAACATTCACTGTCAGTATCCCGAAAGAATGGGCAACACACCATTCCATGAAGGCCAAAGATGGCCTCAAGATGGATTGGCGTCCAAGCGGAGCACTTCGTTTAACTCCGTCTCAAGAACAAAAGTCCCAGAGGAAAGAGATAACCTTGAATGTGGACAATATTCCAGTAGCTTCACTCGTTGACCATCTGGTTGCAGCCTATATCGCTTCAGCAAATCGAATCAAACTTATTTCCAAAAATGGTTTTACTCGAGATCAGAGGTCAAGAGTCAAACGTTTCCTACGCATCACCACTGGATTTGAGATAATGGATGAGAATGAGAAGATGGTTGAGTTGCTCAATATCCTCAATATCGGTGAAATGCCAATTCAATCGAGTCTGAACCGTATGTATCTGCAACTTACCTCGATAATGCGCGACATTGTCGATGTCCTCTCCGGAGAAAGTGAGGATCTACTGGATGATGTCGAGGAACGTGAACGTGAAATGGATGCAATGCAGTTGCTCATTCAAAGACAGGTTGGGGCATTGCTGGAATCACACAAGGTGGCTACAGAACTTGGGACCGATAGAAGAAGTGCGATCGAGATGGCGAATCTTGCCCGTGTATTCGAAAGAATGGGAGACCATGCTCAATTATTCGCCCAATTGATCACTTCTACAGAAAGAAAACCAAAATTGAACTTTAATGAGGCGCCATTGAGCAAATTGGAGATATGGCAATCATCGATCAAAGCCCTGATGATCAATATCAGAACAGAAGACCCTCATGAGATACACGATGCAAGAATGGCTTTGAAGGAAGCACAGATCAACCTCTCAGAACATGAGGATTCACTTTGGGGAGGGAGGGCCAGTGCCACATCTGTCCTCTACCAATTCAGAGTCTCTGAAACTATCAAAAGACTGTGCGCATATGCTCGAGACATGGGGGAAATACTACTCAACATCATCGCCAGCAAGAACACCTTGTTGAGATGAGGGTTGCTTTCAAGAGCAAATGACTTCTCGCCGAAGTGTTCGAGCCGGCCCCTCTGAGGAATCCGGACTCAGGATGTGATACCATGGGCATGGATTCTGCACTCAAGGCAAAACTCCAGAAGCAGCGCTACCATATCGTCGGTGAACACGGTGGTGTCAAGATATGCCACTGGACCAAAGAGAGTCTTCTGAGGGATCGCCAGTGCTACAAGGGCAAATTCTACGGCATCGAGAGTCATGATTGTCTACAGATGAGTCCCGTTGTTGACCAATGTAATCTAGCCTGTTCCTATTGCTGGCGTGAACCTCACATGGACACACTAGAATTGACGGACCAAGAGCCAAAGGAACTACTCTACGAAAGCGTGCGTGCGCAAAGGCGCCTGCTAACGGGATATGGTGGGAATATTGGTGTGACTCCCGAGAAATACATCGAAGCCCAGAACCCTCGGCATGTCGCCATTTCACTCAATGGAGAGCCGACTCTATACACCAAACTTAGCGAATACATCGAACTGTGCCACAAACATGGCATGACCACCATGCTGGTGACCAATGGAACGTTACCCAAGGCATTGGAGAACCTCGACACCTTGCCAACTCAACTCTATGTCAGTGTTGATGCTCCAAACAAAAAGGTGTTCGAAAAGATATGCAAACCAAAGTGGAATAGTGGAGCATGGGAAAAATTCGAGCAGACCATCGACCTCCTTCCCAGTCTTGATACTCGTATCGTCTGTAGACATACCTTGGTCAAAGGTGAGAACATGGCCACGCAACATATTCCACAATATGCTGCACTGGATAACCGAGCAGACCCCGATTTCATCGAATGCAAGGGCTATGTATTCGTCGGACACAGCAGAGAGGTGATGTCGATCGACAATATGCCAAGCCATGATGACATTCTCAAATTCAGTGAAGAATTAGCGCCGATGGTTGGACGCAAGGTGCTCGATGACTCCCCCCCCAGTCGCGTGGCATTGGTCGGCAAGGAGATTATTCCCATTCCAATCCCTGAAAGAGAGATGGAATTCCCGAAGGATCTTGGAATCGCCCCTCCAGTGAAACACCTGCCACTCGTGTGATAACCACTATCTGTGATAGCAGCGTTTGAAATGCAGCGTATGTTGGCGAAGACATGGTGCGCAATGTTCTCGTTGCCAGAGGTGGAGCGGTTGGCTCTGCCTCAGGTCTTGGTCGAGCACATCATGACCTAGTGACGGCCCTTGATACCGATTGCATCGAAGGTTATGCGGTTGGAGGTGTTGTAGAACACGAACTCGGTGGTAATCCTGCCACCAGAATCAATAGACGATGGCGTTCGAATCCTGCCAGAGTCAAGCGCACATTACCCCTGATGGACATGCTCCATATCAGCGATCAGGAGCAGGCTCATCTAGTTCCCGATAATTGTCAGGTACCGGTTTCAGTCACTGTCCACGACCTCTTTCATCTGTATCCAAGAGTCGTCGAGGGAATAGATGTTGGAGAACAGAAACCAGGACCGGTCAGGCGTAAGGATATCGCTAAACTGAAGGCTGGTTTGAATCGAGCCGACCTACTGATTTGTGATTCAAAAGCAACATTGCTTGAGGCCAAGGAGTATTTTCCTGATGTTGCCAGCACCTGTGTTCCGCTGGGCCTTGACCTTTCTGACAGACATCCAGTTGAAAATCCAATGAATGCGCCCGCATGGATGAATGAAGCGGGCAAACATCTGCTCTTGGTTGGTTCAGAAGAACCTCGCAAAAGGCTTGATTTCGCCATTCAATCATGCAAGGGCCTGAAAGGAGTTATTCTTCACAAGATAGGTGCAGAATCAGATTCTGATGCAGAAAGATATCTCAAAGCGCTGGCTGCAACCCATGGTATCGATATGCGTTGGAGAGGAAGAGTGTCTGAAATGGATCTCATTGCAGCGTGGCAGCATGCAGATGCACTGCTGTTCCCAAGCATTGCTGAGGGCTTCGGATACCCGCCGCTTGAAGCGATGGCTGGAGGTACCAGAGCATTGGTGGCAGATGCAGGTTCTGCCAATGAAATTCCACCCACATCCTACCTACAGCCCATCGACGACCCCCAAGTCTGGAAGCAGACCATCAAGAACTTACCAACAGGTCGCTGTCAGGAATCACTCAACAAAGCCGAACAATTCTCCAAGGAAGCCTATTGCAGGAATATGGCCAACGCTTGGGATTCAATGTTCTGAATCACTCTGGTGGCATTGGTGGAGCATAGCCTCGTTCTTTGGCCTCGGCCACCAGTGCGACATCTGAGTCCACCATCATCTGAACCAAACCGGTGAATGTGACACTAGGTTTCCAACCCAAAGCGGCCTCGGCCTTGTCATATTTTCCAATCAGCAACTCCACTTCAGCCGGCCGGAAGAACTTGGGGTTGGTACGTACGCGCACCACTCCATTCTGATCCTTTGCGATTCTGTCAACTCCTTCGCCTTCCCAAGTCAATTCCATTCCTACATGGTGGAAGGCAAGGTCGATGAACTCCTTCACTGAGTGGGTTTCTCCAGTTGCAATGACGTAATCATCCGGTTCATCTTGTTGCAACATTCGCCATTGCATCTCAACATAATCACCAGCATAACCCCAATCTCGCTTGGCATCCACATTCCCAATCGATAGGTACTCATCGAAGCCGGCAGCGATTCTAGCAGCAGTCATTGTCACCTTCCGAGTGACGAATTCCAATCCCCGACGGGGACTCTCATGATTGAAGAGAATCCCAGTACAAGCAAACAATCCATATGATTCACGATAATTTCTGGTTATCTCGAAAGCGAAAACCTTTGCACAACCATATGGAGAACGGGGGTGGAAAGGTGTCAATTCCGTCTGTGGAATCTCTCGCACCTCACCAAATTGCTCTGAAGAACCAGCTTGGTAATATCGGCAATCAGGTTTGTTGCGCTTCAGTGCCTCAAGGCAGCGAAGCGAACCCATTCCTGTGACATCTGCAGTCATCAGGGGCGAACGCCAAGATTCTGGAACAAAGGACTGAGCCCCAAGATTGTAGAATTCATCCGGTTGAACTTCTTTGATTGCATTGTCAATACTCGCCTGATCAGTAAGATCTCCATTTATCAGATGGAATTTCTCATTTGAATTCAGATGATTTATCAGAGACCTGCCTAGAGTCGGTTGACTGGTCCTGCGAACCAGTCCATAGACCTCATAGCCCTTATTCAACAACAATTCTGAGAGATAAGATCCGTCTTGCCCTGTGACCCCTGTAATCAGAGCGACTTTGCCTTCGGACATAGTGCGTCCACTCCGGTTCCCCTTTTCAATGGAATGACGAGATAACTCGGCAGGTTGAGCAACCTGACCACGCCGGTTTCATAGGTGGATGGGCAACCTCGCGCAGATATGGCCACTGACGATGGGCGACTGAAGTTGCTTGTTGTACGCGCTTCGTTCGCTTCTTTGGGGGGTGCGGAAAGAGAATTGTTGACCGTGTTCAGAGAATGGTCGAAAAGGTGGGACCTGACACTTGCTACGTTACAATTCCCAAAGCATGCGCAAGAACTGGCTGCTGGTCTCGATATCAGGATTTTGAAACCTGATAAGACCTACACTCCACCTAGCGGCGCATCAGCCGAGATAAGAGGCACTGAGTCAAAGGCCGCAACCAAGGAATGGGGTGGCATCTCTGGTTTGAGAGAAGCCATTGCTTCAACAGACGTTGTCCACCTCTCAGTTTCTCGCGGGAGCCTTGAGATCCTACCCCTGATACCTCAAGGTATTGGAATCCATTACCACTGCCTTGAGCCTCCACGTTGGTTACACGAAGATGTACTGCACAAACGAATCGATGGAACTCTGAAACGCCCAGGTTGGATCAGTAGATTCCTTTTCAGAAAGCAACGCAATAATGACATCTCTCTGGTAAACGGACTACTTTCTCGACGAGGTACAGCCATCAGTGGGAACAGCCATTGGATTCAATCTCAACTTTCTAGAATCTATGGCCTCAAACATGACTCCGAACTGGAAAATGGAGAACCTGCATCTCGCAATAATGGATTGTGCGGTGGCCCTACTGTACTGATGCATGTGGTAGACCTCTCAGATTGGCCCGAAAATGAGGATGATGAGCACATCTCCTTTCCCTCTGTCGCTGATGAATATGTGACTACAGTGGGGCGCATCTCGCATGCCAAAGGAACTTGGGAGACTCTGCAATCTCTGAAAGGTACAGGGCTAGGAATGGTACAGATAGGCGGAGGGGATGAGAAAGACAAGAAACTCTTGCAGGCAGAAGCGAATAGGCTGGGAGTCCCATTGAAGTGTATGCCTCGGTTGGAATTACCACAACTCAGAAAATTGGTCCGTGGAGCAGTTGCAATGGTCTCACATGCCCATGGAGAACCGTTTGGACTCACTCCTCTTGAAGCGATGTTGGTTGGAACCCCTGCATTATTCGTGGATGAGGGCGGGTTTCATAATACGATGAGCAAGGCCAATTCAGGGCTACTTCTACCGCGTGGAGATGAACACGCATGGAATAATGCTTACAAAACTGCCAAAGAGCCTTCGGCAAGGAAGGAATGGGCAAAGAATGGACGCTCATATGTAGAGAAGGGTTTCACTCTCAAAGTTCAAGCCGATGCTTTACAGAGATTGCTTGAAGATTGCATGAAACACGCCTGAATGGATTTCAGGAGAGGTCATGAACTGTTCACGCTTGCACGGCGACATGGAGGATGAAAGGTTATCCGAAATGGCTCAGAACATGGAGGGAAGTCGTATCCTTTCCATTGCTGGCAGTGTGCGAAAGATGATCGCTGAAGGAAAAGAGGTTGCACCTTTCACAGTGGGAGATTTTTCTCCACTTCACTTTGAAGTACCACAAAAATTTGTGGAACTCGCCCATCAGGCTCTAGATGAAGGTCAGACCAACTATCCTCCAGCAGCAGGACTGGCAGAATTGAGAACGGCTCTGGCTGAATGGATGAAGCAAAGATACGAACTCGATGTTGGTGCTGAAGGAATCATCGTTGGTTCTGGAGCCAGACCAGTCCTGTACGCCTCATTCAGGTTGTTCCTAGAACCAGGCGATGGCTTCGCATATGGTGTTCCAGCATGGAATAACCACTACTACGTGCATCTCAATGACTCAGAGGGTATTCCGCTGGTAGGTAATGCAGAATCACGTTTTCTACCTACTGCAGCACAGTTGGAAAAAGAAATTCATCGAATCCGAGTACTGATTCTGAATTCACCTCTGAATCCGACTGGCACATGTTTCAGCGCAGAAGAACTCGGAGCCATCTGTGATGTGATACTCCACGAGAACGCAGAACGTAGGAATGATGGTCAAAAGCCTGTCATGTTGATTTATGATCAAGTCTATGCCACGATGACTGCGCCTGGTGTAGAACATGTTCATCCAGTTCAATTGAGACAGGAGATGTTCGACTACACGGTCACTTTGGATGCAATCTCAAAATCACTCACTGGAACGGGATTACGACTGGGGTGGATGGCCATACCACCATCTTTGGCGGCTCCTGTAGTGGCGCTGATAGGGCACATGGGAGCATGGCCTGCACGGCCAATTCAGGCAGCAGTTGCAGGATTGTTCGAAGACCATGATGGCCTTGATGCCTATTTCTCCGACCTTGATGAAAGGATTCATGTGCGTATGGAAATCCTGAAACGCAGGTTGTCAGAGATGCGACCTCTTGTTGATTTCGTGGAGCCGCAAGGAGGCATCTATCTCAGCACAAGATTCAACCTCTTCGACAAGATTGGAGCGAAAACAAATGAGGAAATCAGGCTGTGGCTACTGAATGAAGTTGGTATCGCAGTGGTTCCATTCCAAGCCTTTGGACTCGAAGAGGAGAGTGGCTGGTTCCGAATCTCAGTCGGTGCGGTCGGGTGTGATGATATCGAAGCAGCAATGGACCGCTTGGAAGCGGCGCTCAAGCACTGACCTTCGGCCTACTGGAACCGCATTCCGGACACAGTAACGTCTCTTCATTGGAATAAGTGAAACCACAGGCTGGACAATCATCAACCAACCTTAATACAGAATCAACTGAGTTGAGGGTCGAAGTGTCAACATTGACCAGAGTGAGTTTACCAGTTGTCAACTCATCTACCCTGTATGAACCACTCCCACCCATCTGAAGAACAATATCTGGGGGTAGATTCAAGGTTCCCAACTCATCCATGAATATCTCTCTCTCCCCTGCTTCAAGGTCTGATAGATCCACATCGCCACCTCGCTGTGCAACGAATCTTCCATCCCTCAATTCAAGGATTCTATCTGCGAAATCAGCAACTTCTCTGCTATGAGTGACTATCAAGAAAGCCACTTCTTTCTTCTCATGTAATTCCTTGAAGATGTCGAGTACTTGTACACTGGTCACAGGATCCAGAGCGCCTGTTGGTTCATCCGCAAGAATCAGTTTCGGTTCAGTGATCAGGGCCCTTGCTATGGCTACTCTCTGTTGCTCTCCACCACTCAACATGGCAGGACGGGCTTTTGCCCTATGTTCCATTGATAGATCCTTCAACATCTCTCTAGCCTTCGCTTTAGCGATTCTCGGGGAAACGCCTTGATGTCTGAGAGGTTGAGCGACATTATCCAATGCTGAAAGATTGGGTAGTAGATTTCCTTCTTGGAAAATGAATGAAACGGTACGTTGCCTCAACTCAACCAACTCTTTTCCAGTCAATCTAGTCATGTTATTACCAGCCAATGATACGAAACCTGAGGAAGGTTTCATCAATCCTCCAAGACATTTCAACAACGTGGATTTCCCCGAACCTGATGGGCCAACCACTGCAACTGCTTCGCCCTTCTTCACTCTACAATGTAATCCTCGAAGAGCGACTACATTCCCATCTTCAGCCTTGGATTCGTAGATGTGATAGAGGTAATCAGCCACCAGAATATCTTCCACAGTCATCTTCACTCCCCCTTCAGAACCATGGAAAGGTCCGCCTTCAATGCTCTACGAGTGGTGAAGAAGAGTGCCACCACCACAACCAACATCACGGTTCCATTGACCAACAACAATTCCCACCATGGCCAGATCAATTCACGATTTATCGGAGTGCTGGTACCTCCAAATATCTGGAAGATGAATCCAAATATTGCAAAGAATCCGTTGAATGCTCGAGAAATGCCAACACCTAGAATCACACCTAGAACCATGCTGACCAGAACAATAGATAGAATCTCAAACAGTGTCAATCTGATGACTTGATTTGGACTTGCTCCAATGGCTTGTAGAATGGCGAGGTCCTTCTTTTTCTGGCTCAAAACCAATGAGAGGAAGACGAATGCTGAAGCGATACTGGCCATCGATGCAACAACGAACTGTAGACTCAACAACCCTGGTGTTCCAAATATCAATCCACCATTACGTTCCACATCTCTGTGAGTACTCGACCAATCGACCACGCTGGAAACTCGGGTGTCGGCCTCCAAAGCCGCTCGTACCTTTCGTAATGTTTCTCCATCATCCTCATCTGCAAGGCTTCCTAAATTGATGAACCATCTCGTCTGATTCAATGAGGCGGCTGCTTCTTCACCTACCAATTGCCTCCAAGTTGTCTCTCCAATAATCAATGCTTGACTTGCTTCAGCGGAGGAAAGGCCCGGGACCCAAGAATGAATGCCGGCATATTTCACGGTAGCATTTCGAGTCACTATTTCCACGTCAAACTGCATCCCGCTACCTAACTCCATAGCGATTTCAAGTGGAATATTCAATTCTGGTGGGAAGGAACAACCTGTTTCGTTTGCAGGTTCTCCTGATGGACAAATTGTCTCATTCGACTGTGTTGCTGATAACAGATTACCCAGCCCCCAAGCGCCAGTCAAATCAGCACCAGTCAAATCAGCGCCCTCTAACAAACTCTCAAATGGATTGCTAGGGTCCATTGCAAGAATCGCTGCACCAGAAAGATTGGCGCCAGACAGATTCGCACCACGAAGGTCTGTCAATACGAGAATTGCACCAGAAAGATTGGCGCCAGACAAGTCTGCACCAGAGAAATCAGTCATTGTTAGATTGAACATTCCCAGATCCCTATTAGAGAAATCATCATTGGAGAAATCCATGTCACTCATGTTGTTGACTGAATCCAGAAGAGAGAACAGAAGCATGAGGTCCAATTCCTCTTCTCCAGTGTCATTACCTATCAAGACATTGATTTCATTGTACTCAAGTGTCACAAGGAATTCTTCCTCGGCATCGCCCTGCCAATCGCCTGCACCATCTCTATTTCGAATCTGCTTGGAGTCGGGGACATCAATGTCTCGAGAAACATCTCTCCCAGAAGTGAAATATCCGCTGGATATTGCATCTTGGAACTGTTTCACATCACCACCAGGTATCGACTGAGAATCCCACATCAACACATCATCATTGTTCTCCATCAAGACCCAAGTCAGATAATTCGTATCCTCACCTTGTTCATTGGTCAGCAATAATGGAACAGTGGTCAGCATGGCTATGTCTGCGGGTTCGCTCAAATCTACAGAAGTGAATGCCGTCGCTAATGCCTCTCGAGTCTCATTCTCAGTCAATGGAACATTGAATTGAACTTGGATATCAGAACCTGTCTGTAGACTTGCAGTTCTTTCATCGACCAATGTTCCTGTGAATCCTTGAACTGCTGCAAGTGTCACTATTGACAGAGTCAGTAACATGATGACTGCAAGCCGATATATCGCCTCAGAAGAACTTGATGTCGATAACCCTCTCCGAACATCCTTCAACAATGGAGTTCGGCCTAACATCGCACGCATCAGACGCGGACCCGAAGCACCTATTCTAGCAAGAACCAATGCTCCTCCAATCCACAATAAGAAGGGACCAAAAATGAGCACCAGACTATCGAGGAAGAAATTCTCCAGAAGACCATCAGGACCGATAGGTCCGAACCCTTCCTCATCCTCAATCCAACTCTCAAACATTGCTAGAATACCTATGCTCAACATCAACCAATGCAACCATCTCCGTGGTTCGCGAACAGTAGATACCTTGCGAACTCCTTCCTCAATCTCCATATCCAAATATTGCTTTGTTCGCGAACGGCCAAACAACATGGCTAGGCCTATTGTCAACATGGCGACAAAGAACACCATTCCTACGCTCAAGGTAGGGTCGACCTCGAAATCACCAGAACGGAACGACATGAAGCCAACCGCATCGAGAACCAATGGCGTCAACCACATTGCCAACAGGTATCCTGCGGTCCAACCGGCTAGAGCGATTACGAATATCTCAAGCAGCACCATCCTCTGCAATCCAGTGGCAGTCGCTCCCATCACTCGATTGATTGAGACCTCTCTGCGCCTCTGTTCAAGCGAGAGTATCAGTCCATAGATCAATACAGAAATCGATAATATCACGATTGGAATCATGATAATATAATCGAAAACCTGAATCAATCCAAGATATATATTCAAGAAAATAATAGTACCACCACTGATATCGGTATATACTACTTCAAGTCCCTCAGAAGTGTAATTCTTGTCTGTGATCTTCTCACCAAGGTCAGTGAGCCAATCTGCAGCCTCACTGGTTGAAGAAGTGGGTAATTGACTGCGGTCGACTGCAATTCCAAGATATCCATGATCATTATCCATCAAAATGACCTGCTGGGAATCTGTCAATACTGAATCTGAGATGAAAATCGGATTGAACAACAAGGTGGGATTTGCAAGTAGCCCTTCTTCATAGATTCCAACAACCGTCATGTTCCTAATTGTCATCACTTCCCTGCAATACAGATATTCCACCGCACTGGCTTGTATGGTTCCAGAACAATCTTCAATCTCTCCCGGAAGACGTATCGATTGAGTGACATATGAGATTGTCATCTCTTCAATCGTATGATTCACTCTGGCTCCTGCTTGATTAGCCAGTTGTGATGGGAGCACGACAGCATTCACTGCAGCAGCTTCCTCTGGTGTAGGCCAACTTCCGTAAAGAATCTGCTCAGCATGCCTCTCAGCGAACTCACCATCGAACAAACCCGGTCCTGCAATTCTTACTATCCGGTCCCCGTTGATTGGAGGGCCGCTTTCCAAGGCTTCGGGATATGCTAAGGAAACATTGTCCCAATCTCCTTCTGGGCTGATCAGAGATTCAATGTTCAATGGCTGAGCCCGACCAAACTCTTGATCAAAGAATCCCGTGGTTCGTATTCCTTGTCTTCCATAGATCATCGAACAATCTGCAATCTCCTCCATGGACATGAGGTCGTCACATATTGAAGAGAACAGGGCTGTGTCATTGGTTCGTCCAGAATTATTCTCCCAAGGTTCAGCATCGAGGTCAATCTTGGCATCGTAAGGGTCATTCTCCAAAGAAGATTGGAAGAAAATCTGAGAAAGCCCAATTCCATAAGCGAAAACCGTGGTAATCACCAATGTTGCAAGAAATACTCCTGCGAAAACTGCCAGCCCTCTCTCCTTACCTCTCCAAGCGGATAGACCTGCTAACCTCATGCTGTCAGGTGTACGTTCTATTCGAGACCAAAGACTCCGGAGTTGTTTCATTCCTCCTCACCTCCAATTCCCCATGCACTGCGAATATCAGATGCTGCAACTGTTCCGTCCTTGAGAAGAAGCATACGATCTGCCTGTGATGCCAAATTCGGATCATGAGTAACCATCAGAATGGATAATGGGTCATCTTCGCGATGACATAATTCTTTGAACAATTGAAGGATATCTTCCCCAGTAGCGATATCCAGATTCCCTGTAGGTTCATCTGCCAACAACATCTTCCGATTACCTGCAATCGCTCTAGCTATTGCAACACGTTGTTGCTGTCCACCAGACAACTGGTCAGGAATATGGTCTATTCTATCTTCAAGGCCAACGCGGATCAATGCTTCCTTGGCCTGTTGGTCCGCTTCGTCTGCTTCCAATCCTGCTAATTCCAATGCCAAAGCAACATTATCCAGCGCTGTCAGATGAGCCAATAAATGAAAATCCTGGAAGATCCAGCCTACTCCTTCTCTCCTCAATTGAACCAACTGGGCTGGCTTCTCTGTTCCAAATGACATCTCTCCAAGCCGAATATCTCCAGAATCACCTTCAAGAAGGCCTCCAATGATATTCAGGAGTGTTGACTTTCCACAACCAGATGGGCCCATCAATGCAACCAGTTCACCTTGAACAATCTCCATATCTATTCCTTTAAGCACTTCAAGGCGCTCTGAACCACTTCCGAAGCCACGCTGAAGTTGAGTGACTTCAAGCAATGTTGGAATGGTCATAGGTCGGCCGAGAAGCAGATGATAATTATCCTTTCAGTTTTTACGTGCTCTCCGCTAATCCAAGAAGCGTCGTATTCATCAATGGGCCGCCAGTCGCCAGCCCATGGAACCCATCGATAATGTTGCAGTGATAGGGGCTGGAAACATGGGTTCCGGAATTGCACAGAAATCTGCACAAGAGCAATTCAAGGTCCAGATGGTGGACCGTGAAGAGCAATGGGTGGAACGGGGGCAAGGAATCATCGCTGATTTCCTCTCTGAGGCAGTCGAACGTCGAATATTCTCAGAATCACAAGTCAACGATATTCTAGCAAATATCACTGGAGTGGTTGGAGTGGAAAATGTTGAGCCCTCAACAGACCTTTGCATTGAGGCGGTATTCGAAGACTTCGATATCAAAAGTGCCGTATTCTCAACCTTGAATGAAGTCTGCGAAGACCATACCATCTTCGCTTCAAACACTTCATCATTGAGTGTTGATGCACTGGCAGAATCAACCGGTCGACCTGACCGTTTCGTCGGTCTGCATTTCTTCTATCATCCAGCCAAGAACAGATTGATTGAGATAATTCCCGCATCTTCCACCAGTGCTGAATCATTAGCCAAGGTTGAGCAATACTGCAAGACCTCTGGAAAAGTCGTTATCATCTGCAAAGACCGCCCCGGATTCGTTGTCAATCGATTCTTCGTGCCTTGGTTGAATGAAGCCTGCAGACTACTCGAGGAAGGTGTTGCAAGTACCGCTCAAATAGATGCTGTTGCTTGTGATGCATTCAGAATCGGGATGGGGCCATTCGCACTGATGAATCTCACCGGTCCTCCTATTGCTCTCCATTCGACCGATTATCTCGCTGAACAACTGGAATGCCCTCGCTACACAGGTGCTGAAAACCTGCGCAACTTGGTTGCAGAAGGAAGAATGTGGGATATCGAAGGAGATGGCGAGTGTTCTGATGAAGCAGCCAAGACGATCAGCAACCGTTTGCTTGGCCAAGTGTTCGCAGTCGCTTGCCAGATAGTCGATGAAGGAGTCTGCTCAATGGAAGACGTGGACCGCGGCGCTAAGGTCGGCTTGAGATGGGCTGAAGGTCCATTCGAACTAGCCAATCGACTAGGGCTTGAACGAGCTTTTGAGATGGCACAGTCATATTCAGATTCAGCGGGCTTCACACTTCCATCTCTTCTTGCTGAACAGGTTGCCAGTGGTAAGAATTTCATATTCAGCCACGTGGATGCCAATATCTCCAACGGTATCGCTACTGTGCAACTCAACAGACCAGAAGCGATGAATGCTCTCAACGAGGACTTGGTAGAACAACTCGATACTCTTCTAGAGGCTCTGAACAATGATGATTCTGTCAAAACCATCGTTCTTGAGGGTGCAGGTAAAGCATTCGTTGCTGGAGCAGATGTGAAATTCTTCGTTGACAAGATTCGCGCTGATTCCTTCGATGAAATCTATGAATTCACAGCACGAGGACACAAAGTGTTGAGTAAATTGGAGAATTCTCCAAAGACCACCATCGCCCTGACAACAGGACTGGCACTTGGAGGCGGGTTGGAACTGGCATTGGCTTGTGACCATCGCATCGGCACTCGAAGAACACAATTCCGTTTCCCAGAGACCAGTATTGGAATCTATCCTGGGCTTGGAGGGACACAAAGACCTGCACGTATCTGTGGAATTCCTGCTGCACGTTGGGCGGTATTGGCTGGAAACTTCATGGATGCAAGAACTGCTTCAGATTTGGGTCTGGTCACCCACCTAGTAGAGCCTTCAGAGGTCTCATCATTGATCACCACACTTGGAAAACCTGACAATAAATACCCCGGAAAGCCCGCAAATCCATCCAGCAAGGTGGTTGAATTCGCTGAGAATTTCTTTGCTGATAGCAATCTCCAGAACCTTCTTTCTGGAAGTTGTCCTGAAGGTTTTGATGCAGAGGACAAGAATGTGATGAGGCAGATTCGGGCATTGAGCAGAACTGCCCCTATAGCCCTGAGAATGGCAAGTGACCTTATCGACAAGTCAGAAGAAGCACTTGTTTCAGGTCTAAAAGCCGAACTTGATGGGTTGGAAGTGATTTTCGGGACCAATGATGCATTGGAAGGATTGAGTGCCTTGATAGAGAATCGAAGGCCAAATTTCACTGATTCTTGAACACAGAAGAACTCATCTAGTGCAACCTCCACACCAAGAGTGCGGATGACAACCTGATGCGCTGGTGATGAAATGCCTGAACCTGCTATGAAACTACCAAAAGAAAGTCTCAACGATGTCGAGACACATATTGCAGCAACAATCGCTAATGGTGGCCATATCCGAAATATTCTATCCGGTTTCTCTGGCATCGCTCCTTGGGATGAAAAATGGGAGGTGCAGGCTGCAGTCGAGGCCTTGCATGTATTCGGAAGTCGATGGACAATCGAAATTCTTGCGGCTCTGTATATCACCGGTGGAAAACGTTTCAATCAACTCAAACACCTGTTAGCAGGAATCTCAAGCAGAACCCTATCAGATAAACTTCGATTTCTAACCGATGAGAACCTAGTACTCAGAGAAGTCGATGATGGGCCCCCCATCAGAGTTGAATACATCCTCACTGATCACGGTAAGACCTGTGGGCGGTTGCTATCCCCGCTTGTCGCTCACCTCAAGGTCCATACTGGGTCTGTGGTGGTCAGCGATGAATGAATCCTGTAAGCGGCAGTTTGAATTGGGATGATTGTTGAGTGGTTGCTATGGCACTGCTCCAGCAATGGATGCGACAGCGGCCGTGGTTGACGGCTGGTCTAACCGGTCTAGTCGGTGGAGCAGTTGGACTGGCCAATGCAGCAATGCCTTGGACATGGGGCGCTAGAGGTACTCTTTCAACGCACGTTCTGGCCTATGAGCACCCAATGCGTAGACGTATCATCCTGACCTTGGAAGACAGTCCAGGGCTATGTTATCGTGAATTGCAGAAAGCCCTCAATGCTGCAAATGGAACACTACGGCATCACCTCGATGTACTACAATCACAGATGACTATCACTGCTGTTTCTGTCAACGGCCGAACCTGCTACTTCGCTGGAGGACCTGCTCAAGTAGAGATTCTAGGGGGGGTCATGGTAGATTCTGAAGAAGCTGCGAAGCGACTGCCCGTTGGGCTTTCTCTTGTCCAAAGACTGATTGTCGAGGAACTCAAGAAAGGTGAAGCGCCCAAATCTCAAGCCGCTCTTGCTCGTAGTCTAGGCCGCACTCGCGCTACTGTCCATAGTGCCATCAAGGTATTACGACGAAGAGGAATTCTACGACACGACAAACTATCATTGGCACCTCATCTAGTAGAAGAAAAATCTGCAGAAAAACCCGACATTGAATATGAGTGGGAAGATGAACGGTCGCGCTGAGTATTGTGTGAATCGTCAATTATTAGTCCTCTCATGACAACATGTTCAAGGTGGGCCGGCAATCGCTGGCCTTTTGATGTTTGAAGTGAGGTTGGAGGAGCACCCTCTACCAACAACTCGTGACGATGCTGACCAACTAATCGATTGGTTGGTCGCTACTTTCGGACTTGTGCGTCGACGCGGAGAAGAACATGCTGATGGCGACAGGATGCAGCCCGTTGTCAGGCTCCTGAGAGAACATCTTCTGGCACGGCCGAAAGAAGGTGTGGATGCTGCTACCTTGGCTGACGAAATGGGGTTGACTGCAGCATCATTGCATCATCATATCTCTCGCCTTGCTGCCTGTCGACTATTGTCAAGCCGTTCTGAAGGAGATGGCTGGCGACGGCATTTCCTCCGTGGAGGGTCAATCGTTGCTGCAGTGGAACTTCTATCCAATGAGGCATCCCAGATTCTGAAATTACAATTATCCAGACTAGAAGGATGGTGGCAACGCCCAGATGATGTGTCGATGAAGAACGACATTGGGAGTTCTGACCGCGAATCGGACTTCCGTATCTGGATTTGTGAACCAAGGCCACTACCGCCGGTGGATGGTATCAATGAACTCAGCCTCTGGATGGCTGATCTAGGATTGATGGGCGACAGACCAGGCCCAAATCTTGCAGGTGACTCTCTTCCAGTCAAAGTCCTACAGTTATTATTGAGCAGAGGGCCACCATTGTCTCTCGACGAAGCGGCTTCGGAATTGAAAGGACCAAAGGCTCGAATCAGTCGTATTCTAGAACGCCTGAGGACTGCTGGCATCGTGGAACGTGTTCCTCGAACCGACAGATTGGCTGCCAATCTCTGGACTGCTATGATGACGCAACATAAGCGTCGAGGAGAAGATTGGATTCTACTCAAAGGTGGATTTAACCGCATCGTCCCAGATAGATCAATAGAAAACCTGACCAAAGCCCTTGCAAAAGGAAAGTTGACTCCTGAGATGGTTGAAAAAGAACTTGCCAAAGTAGAACCAAAGGAACAGATGTTGTTACTCAATCTATTGGGTGGGCGACTCCCTCTAGGACATCGAATGATTGGAAATGACCCTGGCGCTACTTCTGCTAAAGTCATGTCAAGGCTCGACAGGATTCTGCGCAGGACCAAACGTGTTGCAGAAATGCTGGAACAGGCGATGTCCTGAAACAGGGGTTCACCAGCGGCTGAACATGGCGGTCCCACTTGCTCTAGCACCGATGGCAGGGGTCTCTGACCTTCCATTCCGTCTACTTGCAAAGGAATGTGGGGCTGATGTTACCATAACAGAATTCACCTCCAGCGCTGGGCTTTCTAGAGATGTTGCAAACAGTTGGCTGAAGGTAGAATCTGACCCTCGAGAAAGACCATTCATCCCGCAAATCTTTGGAGGCGACAAAGATGAAATGGTACAAACGGTCAAAATGCTACAGGACAAGGCGGACCTCATCGACCTTAATTTCGGCTGCCCAGCCCCAAAGGTGACACGTAATTGTGCTGGTGCTGCACTGATGGGGGAACCAGAAGAACTGGTTGCAATCGTCGATGCTTGTATCGACGCTTCTGATGTTCCAATCTCTGCCAAATTACGAATGGGAACTGGCTATCTCGCCAACAACATCGTCGAACTCGCCCCTCGGTTGGAAGAAAGCGGAGTATTTCGGCTATGCGTGCATGGTAGAACCTTGAAGCAGAAATATGATGGTAAAGCCGATTGGAACACTATTCGACAAGTTGTCGAAGAAGTCGACATCCCAGTATTCGCAAATGGAGATATTGTTGATGCTGGAAGTGCACAAGCCTGCTTGGATGTAACTGGAGCCGCAGGATTGATGATTGGGCGCGGTGCGATTGGAAGGCCGATGGTGTTTCATGAAATCAAAAGAAATCTGAATTGGAATTCATCACCACCTCCATGGGGACGTACTACTGAACCATTCGCCATCAGATCATGGTGCTGGAACCGATACGTGACTATTGCAAAAGAAACCACTGGCCTACAACGAAAATGGCTGAATAGGCATGCTGTCGCATTCACAAAGGGCTTGGAAGGAGCAAAACATGCACGGGGAATTCTTTCCAAGGAAAAAGACCCTGAGAAAATGGCTGCTGATATCAGCAAATGGTTGAGTGAGGGTAGTGAATACTCAGAAGGTTGATTCCCAATCTTCCAGAGGGTTCATCTCGGCCCAAGTCTCATCATCCATGGTGCCACGCTGCTTGAGAACTTCTCTCGCAAGCAACCAGTAGAGCAATGCAAGACTTCGACGACCCTTGTTATTGGCCGGTAAGGCAAGATCGACATTTCGAAGATTGTTATTGGCATCGCAGATTCCAACGATTGGCAGACCACTGTTGACTGCTTCACTGAGTGCTTGCTGGTCGGCTGCAGGATCGGTCACGAAGAGAACAGCAGGCTCCCTATAGGAAGGAAGAATTGGATTTGTCAAACTACCTGGGATGAAACGTCCAACCGCACTGATGGCCCCAATGGCCTCAGCAAACTTGCGGGCTGGGCGCTGTCCATATTGACGGGCGCTCACTACCATGATGCGCTGAGTATCATATCGATTCAGGAAAGTGGCGACGGTACGGATGCGCCCATCAGTGACCTCAAGATCGAGCAGATACAATCCATCGCTACGCACATGTGAAATGAACTGCTTCATGTCTGCTGACTTCTGCTGAGTACCGATATGAACAGCGTACAACTCATAGGTCTCCTCAGACACTAATGTGGCTCCCTCACTCATGATTCATGCCTCAAGCGGCTGGCCCACTTGCCTCCCATTGATAACCGCTTCGCCCGTCAAACAAAGGATTCACGGCGCAGTGGTACATTCGCACTCAACTACTCGGTTGCAAAGAGAAGACTCCACAAGATTCAATGGTCGCGCCAATCCACCCAATTTTCCGGGTGGTCTTACTGACTCAACCAGAACTGATTGAAGCCACTCGTGGCGATGATGGAATCTGGCGCGATGCTGGAGGTGAAGCATTGCACGTTTCAGCATCAGATCTCGAAAGACATGCCTACTGTCCGCTATCTTGGCATCTTGCAAGAAAGGGCGTTGAAGGAGAAGGCGCTGCTGTTTTCAAGGGGGTGGAATCTCATGCCCTGATACATGACCAGATGGCGAAATATGAGAAGGCAAGAGTCACCGTCATCAGAGAATTGACTGTTTGGGGTTGGTGGTTTGGAATTATTGTTGCATTGCTTATCGATGCTGCGGCATGGTATCTCATTGCCGGACAGATGACTCCAGAAACAATAGCACGATACCTCGCAATGTTGGCAGTAGTGTGGCTAGTGGCTATGTTGATTAGCACCATCATTCCATGGCGAAATTGGTTGAAATGGCCAACCGCTGCAGAAGCAGAATTCAGCAAAGGTGGTATTGAGGATTCGGAATTATCTGCACTGTTCCAGAAACCGGAGTTCATGGGAGGGTGGCTTGTAGGAGGGCGTGTCGAAGCCGCCTTTGGGCTCGGCGCCATTCTCTTGAGCCTACACGCTGCAGCACTATGGAACGTCTCAGATACTACACATGCCGGATTCATTCTTCTTTCGGCTGCTATGCTCTGGACATTGATGGCATCATGGCGACTACAGCGGGCTTTGATAGCAGACAATGACATGGAAGAAGCGCGCCATCAGACTGGTTTAGATAAGGATACTGAGATTGCATATAGCGATGATTCAAAGGCTGCGGACCTACTTGTTGACAACAAAACTGGATTGCGGGGTCGACCCGATCAGATAGTCATCGTCGATGGTGAATTCATTCCTATGGAGCAAAAAACAGGGAAGATTCCACACCATCCTCACCTCTCTCACAAGGTGCAACTACTGGCATATATCCATCTAGTCAAGATAGTGACAAAGCACGAACCCCCATTTGGAGTCCTAAGATATGGAGAGGCGGATCTTCATCAAGTGGATTGGAATGATAACCACAAAAAATTACTTCTGAAACAACTCGGAGAAGTCCAACGGCTGATGGCTGAAGGTGGGGCAAAAAGAAATCATCAAAGAGATGGAAAATGCAAGAATTGTTCGCGCAGACACGGTTGTTCAGAATCTCTGGTTTGAATACCTAGATGAATCCTGATTTTCATGGGTTCATTCAATTACACATTCGTTTTCTGCTGGATATTTCACACATTTTCTAGTCAGGGTCACAATGACCACGAAATCATCCTTGATGGCAACCCCTCCGACATCGATACCGATACCTCTGGCTTCAACCTCTAATTTCCATTCCCCTTCTTCAAACGGGCCTTCGGCGAAATTATTGACTGGAGATTTGGACTCAGTGACATACGCTTCCCAATATACACTGCCATCAGGACGCAGTAACTTGGCATCCACATATCTGACCTGATTGGATATATCACTGGTCCAACCACTGGTTGGCATCGTGGCTCTGAAATATATCTGCATATCAGTGACGCTGTCATCCATCTTGATCACTCGATCAGCCGTGTGTGGAGATAATGTCTGAGAAATATCAAAGGAATCAAAAACATGGCTGATGTTAACCTTGTCAGCAGTTTCTTCTACCACGGGAAGAGTTCTCAATGACTCCATCATTTCACGTGCTGGAACCAAGGAAATACATCCCGCAATACTACTGGAAATGAACAGCAGGACCACCGCTGCCGTCAGCGAGCGATTACCCTTCATCAACAATGTCGAGACACTCGTATCGTATCAAGGCGGCGATGAAACGAATTCTCTCGTAGACTTCTTGAACAAGTATCTGTTCGCTGACTCGCCTGAATGAAGCAAAGAGGGTCAGCCGAGCCATTAGGTGATGACGAACCCTGTGAGTGCTGACAGGCGCCTCAAGCGAATCTAGCGCCACATGTGGGGCATTCCTTGGCTGCTGTCTCAATATCTGCACCACAAGCTCCACATTCGCCAACTTCTGCGGGTTGCTCGGTTTTTTCGTCTTCCTTCTTTCGTCGAGCTGCAATTCGCTTTCGTTTCTCTACCGCAGGTGTCAATTCATCATCCACAAAGGAGAAATCCATCGCCTCTTCGGGTAATTCATTTCCTGCAAAGCGATGATCTTGCACGCCCATCCCGATAATCACATCCTGGCCTGGAAGTACACCCGATTCACCCGTAATATCGAACAGGTCGCTGCGAATCCCAGCGTCACTCGCATCGAGTAACTCTCCATCATCTCCACTATCCACTAGATGGCGACGCTCTTTCTTATCACCGAGCAGCTCATCAATATCGACTCCTGACATTTGTAAATCAGGAGTTGAAATGTTTGGAATAGCGGCTACAGGACCGTCTTCTTCTTCATCCTCTGGGGTTGGTTCCAACAATTCCAATTCGGCTGCTTGACGCTCCAACATCTCATCAATCTCAGTTTCGGCTTCTTCGAGTTTCTCGTCCCATTCCGATTCCAAACCAGCCTCATCAAAGCCGAATTCTCCAGCCATCTCATCGAAATCTTCTGTTCCGGCAACAATGGCTTCTTCATCGACTTCTTCCTCTTCCTCAACCTCTTCCTCGACTGGTAATTCAACAACCTGCTTGCGCTCACGTGCTTTGAATTGAGTTCGTATATCTTGTACCGCCCCACAATATGGACAGTTCTCAAGTAGACTCGGAATATTCTCTTCACAAGAAGCACAATTATGGAATTTCCTGCGAGCGCGCTTAAGATTGAATTCACAATATGGGCACTTGTCTTCATCACCTTCAATTTCTCCTTCACAAGCTGGGCAATAGTCGAAGATATCGCGTTCAACCTCCTCGAATCTTCTTCGAGTAAGAATGACCGCTGCAATCAATATTCCAATCAGAATCAAGGCTGAAAAACCGAATAACAGTATCGTGCCTGTGGAATTGACGCCCTCTTCAAATCCGTCGCCTTGAGCCAAATCCACATTGAAACCTGGTTGATGAGGTTTGGAGATGACTGACGAATCCAAACTACGGATATTCAAGATGACTGCTGATCTTTCACCTGTCTCAAATGTACAAGAAATGTCAACCTTGGTACCTCTCTCGGTGATGTTGACATCAACCGTGTTCAATAGTGTGGTAAGGCCTGCGGTGATATCCTCACAGACAAGGGTTGTCTCACCAAGACCTGAAGAGGTCAGTTGGATGCTGTAGGTGTAAGTCCCAGGATCAAGAGGGGGGCTGGAATTCAAACCATTGCTTGTGACCAGAATTGCCGTTGATGTAGAAAACTGCATATTCAAGGAAGTGGTTGCCATCACACTACCTGTAGCAACACTGTCTGCACTATTTGCATCAAATGATTCATTGTCTGCAATCCAAGTGGCTGTGAAATCGGCTTGGTGCTCGCCACTGGATGAAGTCAACAAATCCTCATTCCATATGTACGATATCCCAGCATCTATTGTCCCTATGTTGTAGAATGTAGTCTGTCCCTCCCACACTACTTCCAATCCACCAGATACTGGAATATCTCCCGTATTCAAAATTGATACTCGCCAGTTGACTACGCCACCAGCCTCAACGCTGGTAGATGATGGGTTTGCGAATTGGTCCACATAGACATTAGGTTCAGGCCTTATCTCAATACTAGCATTTGCATAATCATTGCTGGTCAATGCCTGTGTCAGTAGTCCGAATGGATCTATTCTAACTTGAAGACGATGCGTTCCTTCTCCTAGATTTTGAAGTTGAGCGGTCCATGTCAAATTGAGATTCCAAGATTGGTTGACAATATCATCGTCGCCGACCATCGAAATAGTGATTGGTGGAATGCCAATTGAATCACCCCCATCTGCAAGGTGGTCTGGAAAACTGAAGCCAAGTTGGACATCACTGGCTCCGCTGGTATGCTTGCGTGTCAATATCCCGCTTATCTCCCAATCACCACGAATCGAATCAGATGGTGTGGAAACACTGAGCGTTGCGTCAGCATGCATGAAATCCGGTTCAGGGTCAACGGTCAAAGTCTCGCGAATCTCCTCACCTTCTACCGATTCAACTACATCATCATTCACATCAGGCATGATGACGATGACGTGGTCACCGCCAACAGGTGCAATCAATGTGGTATTAACCCAAGTTGATTCAGAAGAATTGATGACATCTAACGAATGAAATTGATCAAGATCTAACAAGCCCTCGATTCCGAGGAAAAGCTCACTTGCCGGTGCCGAAACACTTCCACTGTTCTCAACTTCGACGCTCACCTCAATAGTATCGCCCTCTCTGATTCCAGATTCCGGAGAAATACTGTGACTGGCAATCTCCAGATTTGCCAGGCCACTAACGGTGAAGGACTTGTAGAAAGAGGCAGGTGAATCTCCACCATACTCTATCTCTACCCATATCTTGTGGTCTCCTTCATTCAAAGACATCCAGGTGGCAGATACTTCAACAGTCGCTCCGGCAGCGATATTGACCGTGTTCTCGACAAATTTGGATTCAGAATTAATTCCATCCTTGTAGAATCTATATTCAACATCTGTAGCAATGATCGAATTGCTGTTCTCAAGAGTCAATCGAATCTCCATTGAACCCCCCATGACAGGGTCATTAGGCACAAGACCAATACTTGAGGAAGAAGCATTGATTCCGCCACTACTCTCTGCACTGACACCCACCAACCCGGCAAATGGCAAGCCCAGCAGCAACACGAGGATGAGGCCTGTGCACATTGGCGAGCGGCGACCCATTGTGCAGTACACCTACAGGGTGGCACTTGAACCCTGCCGCTGCAATAATGCCTGAAAGGTCGCCGTAGGCGACTATTCGGCTTAGCAAGGATTCAAGTCCGAGGCGCGTCGTGTATACCGTGTCAGTATGCGTAGTCACATGGTCGCCCTGATTCTCGCGCTATTGATAGGCGCCGCTATTCTTCCTCCTCCAGCACAATCTGCGTCGGGAAGAGAAAGCGATATCACCATCACATTCAGCAATGGACCAACAACTGGCCAAGATGTCAAAGGAACCTATACTCTAGGGTTCGGAGAATCTGGAAGTTCTTCGCTGGTCAACCTTGCTGTAGAACTGTTTGATGGCACCTCTTGGAGTACCCTGAGCACCCTTACTGGAGGGAGCCCTTGGACACATTACTGGGATACCACAGACCATTCCAATGGAAGTTATCGATTGCGAGTATCAGGTGTGGATTCAGAAGGAAACAGTACAGCTCAATTCAGTACTGAGAATTTCACCATCGCCAACCAAATTCCAGTCATCACTGAATTCACTCTTGAGGATGTAATCACCGGAGATGGTTCATCACCCAGCAACAGAGCATGGACCAACACTGCGGCAGACGGAAATCTGATTTTCAATTGGAGTGCCGATGACGATGATATCTCATATGCCACACTAAGCAATGTTCCAGGGCCCGGTTCTCCAACAAATGATGGCCCGGGTTCGCTAGAACATTCATGGAACTGGTCCAATGGCGATCTTGAGGAGGGGAAATGGAGCCCGCGGTTGACCGTTTACGATGATTCTGGCCTTTCTTCCTCTCAGACGATGCACATGGGCATCGACCGAAGTGGTCCAAGCGCTGGAACACCGAGTGCATCCTCTTCCGGCTGGATTGACACGACATCGGTTTCTCTGACTGGCCTGTCAAATGGAGCGAGCGATAACGGTGGTAGCGGCATCGACTACTATGAGATCAAGATTGGCGACGGTGAGTGGCAGAATGCTGGAGCAACTGGCTCCGCAGCACTGACATTGAGTGAAGGTGTTCACACCATCTATTCCAGAGCAGTTGACAGAGTGGGGAATGCTGGTGACCCTACCAACACCGAGATTGGTGTTGATCTTACTATTCCTCTGCTAGGAGGATGGAATGTGCCTGAATTGAACACCAGCAGAGTCGGAGCAGTACAAATCGATTATCTGGCTGCTGATGCTCTTTCTGGAATCGACGAAAGCAATTGTCTCATTCAGTATGGCTTTGACAGCGACGGAATCGGTTCAATGCCAGATATCACCGGTACATGGATCTCGATGAACAATGGACTGACTGGTTCTGTCGGCTTGACCGATTGGTCGACAAAGAGCCGCCAACATCTGATGCTGCGAGCAACAATTGTTGACAATGCTACGAACAGCATCACTTCAGAGAATGCAGCATTCCAGATTCTCCCCGGACTCGACTTGAGTTGGAATCCTACAGCGATGGATATTGACCGAATCCTTGTGAGGCCTGGAACTTCTGAAGTCTCCACAGTCATGATCAGTACCATGGTGACAAGTAACGAAGCATATGGTGGTGCACTGACAGTGACTCTGCAGGTTGCCCCTGCTGACCGAACTGCGGATGTTTCCTGGACCACGGTTGAAACACGTATTCTTCCTGCAGGCACCCTTTCAGACAGTGAAGAAACTCTCTATTGGAATCATACTGTTGCTTTTGCTGGTCAATGGGACCTGAAGGTTGTGATTGACCCAGTGGACCTCATCGATGAAAAGGATGAAGGCGATAATGCCCATTATTTCGTTGTGACTGGAGTCAACACGAATTCACTTAATGTCGTACCGGGATTCATGCCGACCATTGGACTGTTGGTCTTAGCAGGATTGTTCGTCTCTTGGTTGACGCGTAGATTCGGCTCGAAGGGAGTCACTCCTCCCCCCATGTGACGGATTCATCCTCCGCCATCTCCATGACCGCTGCAACCTGCTCTTCGTCGTTTGGGTCTACTTGAGCCGCTTTGAGACGGCGCGATGCACGTTTGGCCGCAACATCGGATAATCCAGGAACTAGAACATCGAATTCTGAGAATTCGCCCTTCTCCTCAATATATTCGAGAGAACGAGATTGCATCTTTTGCCTCTTTCGTGATTTCTCAAGACCTTTGATGACCGGTCCATGTTCAGACCCAGATGCAAGCCTCTCGATTGCATCGACTGCTGACTCCAAGCCGTCTTCTTCACCAACGACTACCACAGTTGAGCCATAGATAGTAATCTCACTTCCAGTGAGATTCTCGATGAGTTTGCGAATCTTTCCTTGGGAACCAATTATTCTTGCTCGGACTCTTCTCTGTTGATTGGAACGCTTACCGACGAATTCCTTGAGGTCAACAAGTCGGAAGAACCAGTCATCTTCAAGCAATTTTATTGCCTTTGAAGGAGCCATTCCGCGGCCAATGGCTTTGATCACCTCAGGTAACTTCAGTGCTCTGACCGGGTCATATGTTCCAGGTTCACCCCAACGGACATCCACATCTCCAGTTTCCGAGTTGATGAACATTGACTTGCACCCTGCCGCTTTTTGGAGCGACTTTCTAGTAACGCCCTTGGAACCTATAAGCACCGCTATGCGGTCCTGTGGCACCCTAGGCATTCCTTGCATGGAGCGGGCGACCCAAGTCTCCTTCTTCAACCCCTAACATTGCGAGCCTTGACATAGGGATGGCGATTCGCCCCCCTGATAGCCGTGGGAAGACGCCGTGAAGAAAAGGTCGACGAGGAGTATCTCGCCCAATTATTAGACAGTGATACTGGCTCTGAGAAGATACGCGTCAAGATGCCCAATACCAAGGTGAACGAGATGTTCGCTCTTGCCGAGGCAATCCTCGGTGGTCGACGAGTAACGGTGCTCTGCGCCGACGGAGAAACTCGAATGGCACGAATCCCTGGGAAGATGCGCAGGCGACAATGGGTACGTGAAGGCGACTTATTGATCGTATGGCCATGGGATTTCCAAGATTCCAAAGCAGATGTCAAACATCGCTACAACAAGACTCAGGCAAACTACTTATCGCTAAAAGGGGTTCTTCCTTCTGATGTAGATGTCTTTGGCCTCAATTTCGGGGCTGATGACGATGAAGATGATGATGATGGATTGTTCTCCAATGTTCAAGACTCAGCTGCTCTGGCAGAGGAAAAAGAAGTCGAAAGCGAAGAAAAGAAGGATGATGTCGCTGAAGATGTCGCTGAAGATGACGATGAAGACGACGAAGATATCGACGAACTCTTCGGTTGAAAACAATCTCCGCCGAACAAAGACCTCTTCAACGGATTCGGGTCACGCGCGGCGTGGGTAGAGGAAGACATCGTTCGAGCAACCCGACACGGCGGCGTCGTGACGAGGATGATGACCCTCACGAATTCGATATACTTGAGAAGGGCGGCAAAGGCTGGTCATGGATGAAGGAGAAGAAGTACAAACGCATGTTCGAAGAGATTGAAGGCGGACTTGAAGGAGTACTTGGAAGTGGTTCCTTCGATTGGGTAGATCGGCGAGTGTTTGATCAGGTCTTCGACCGCTCAACCCTGATGGGCCTCTACAAGTTGATGAAGAACGGAACAATCGATACCTTGGAATTCCCTATCGCTCGAGGTAAGGAAGCACATGTGTTCTATGCCATTGGGCCGCGCGGCCCTGTGGCGGTGAAAATTTTCCATACTTCCAATGCAGTTTTCAAGAATCTAATGCAGTACATCGAAGGCGACCCGAGATTCGGAGGCTTGAAGCGTCGACACAGAGACTTGGTTACCATTTGGGTACGCAAGGAACACCGTAACCTGACTAGGCTCAAGAAATGGAATCTAAGAGTCCCTGAACCCATAGCAGTGTTCCAGAATGTACTGGTGATGGAATACCTCGGAAATGAGGAGGGGCCATCTCCCAAACTGCGCGACGTGGTGATAGAGGATGCTGAAAGCGTGTTCGATGAATTGCTGGAATTCCTCTGTATCTGCTGGAATGATGCAAAACTAGTGCATGCAGATTTTTCCCCATACAACATCCTCTGGCATGATGGCCAACCGATGGTGATCGACGTCGGACAAGCGGTGGCATTGCAACATCCGAATGCCAAGGAGTTCCTGGTCAGAGATGTCACAAGACTGGTTGAATGGGCCAACAAGCGAGGTGTTGAAGTCAACATTGCTGAAGCGATGTACGAAGTTCTGCACTATCGAGATTCAGAAGAAGAGTAATTCGAATGAGTTGGATGACTCAGTTCCTTCTTGGGCCACTGCGGCGATATTGACGAGTATTGGCCGAGGAATGCTTGTTTCTTCGACGATTGTGCCTGCCATCTTGTGAACCGTTTCTTCGGCCATTCTGGTTGCCACCGTTCCGGTTGTCATTCTGGCGATTTCCGTTCTGACTGTGGCCATTCTGGTTACCGTTCCTATTGCCATTCTGGTTGTCATTCTGGCGATTGCCGTTCTGACTGTGGCCATTTCTTCGGCCATTGCGGTGATTTCCATTCTGATTACCACCATTGCGATGATTTCGCTGACCACCGTCGTTCCTGTCATGGCGACCACCTCGATCGCTTCTTCCTTCACCGTTGCCTTGCGAGCCTCGGTCATTGCGCTCGTGATTCCTGTTACGACCACCGTTATGTCTTCGGCCACCATTCTGTTGGCGGTTGCCTCTGACCTTTCGTGGACGACCCTTGTTTCGCTTGTCATCCCACCAACGTCGGCCTTGACGCTCATTCCTCTCTCCTTCCGGACGAGGAGCGGCCTCGAATGAGTGATGGACCACATCCTCGAGGTCTGGTTGGGTGAATTCGCATTCGATTCCAACATGCTTCTGTATACGCTGGAATGCGCGCCTCTGTGGATTCTGAACCAATGAGATGACTGTTCCTTCTGCACCTGCTCTTGCTGTTCTACCACTACGGTGCTTGTACGCCTTGCCATTCTCTGGTGGGTCGAAATGGATGACACAGTTGACGCCCTCGATATCTAGGCCTCGTGCTGCAACATCCGTTGCCACCAGTGCCTGTGACCTGCTGCTGCTGAAACGCTGCATCGCTCGATCTCTCTGGCGCTGATTCAATCCTCCGTGCAGAGTTGCAACCTCGATGCCTTGGTCAGCCAATCTGTCTCCAACCCTGTCTACACCAGCACGGGTTCGGCAGAAGACGATGCTGCGTCCGCTCTTCTTGATGGCATCAGAAGCAACCGACGCCTTGTCGTGACTCTTTGTCATCCAAAACAGATGATTCATGCTGTCCATGCTGACTTCCTTGGGTCCCACTTCAATGGTGATTGGATTGTGTTGATACTTGTCTACCAGTTCAGCAACCTCATCGTCGAGAGTTGCGCTGAAGAGAATAGTCTGGCGTTCCAATGAACACTCATCGAGAATATCACATACCGGCCCCATGAAGCCCATGTCAGCCATGCGGTCAGCCTCATCGATGACCACGGTCTCGACATCTGCAAGTCCAAGGTCTCCACGGTCCAAGAGGTCGAGAAGACGTCCTGGGCAAGCGATGACCACATCTACACCGTTTCGTAGTGCCTTGCGCTGTGGAGTATAGGAAGTGCCTCCATAGACAGATAGTACTTCCAAATCAGCCGCCTTGGCCAATGGCTTCAGCACATTGGTAATCTGCTCAGCCAGTTCACGGGTAGGGGTGAGGATAAGTGCGGTTGGCATCTCAACATCCGCACGGCGGGTGCGAGAGAGCAAGGGCAGACCGAATGCAAGGGTCTTGCCTGAGCCGGTTGGAGCCCTACAACAGATGTCATGTCCAAGCATTCCGTCAGGGATGGCTTCGCGCTGGACCTCGAATGGCTCTAGGATACCCTGCTGCTTCAGGACAGTGACCAGATGGTCTTCTATTCCTAGGTCACTGAACGATACCATGCTGGTCCCTCTTGAAGGGCGCCCGGACTTTCCTATTTAGTATGGGTAGTAATATCAATTCAATGATGTATGGAAAATATTCGGCTTCGTTTCCAACCACTCTTCGGAGAATGAATTATCCCAAACCACCAAGCCTTTCCCATAATGAGTCAGATAATTTTTCAATTGACGTGAAATTTTCTCAACAACCTCATCAGTCGAAAATGCAGGATCAATGAAATGCTTCTTGATTTCAATCCAACGAATATCAGCAGAGACTTGTTCGATATGAACTGGTTTTTCAAACAGAATGTCTGGAGTGTATTTCACTACCCTGAGGTCTCCATAATGCTTTCCTTTTAGATTCACTATTTCTTGATGGGTGATAAATTCTGAATTTGGTAATAATAATTCTACCCACTGTTCGACTTTCTTCTCAAATTTACCACCTGACACCTGTCTTCTAATATTGAATTT
>JASMHR010000019.1 GCA_030750665.1 Candidatus Poseidoniaceae archaeon | reverse complement strand
CTTTCTTCATCTGCCCACTGCCGTCGCATTCCGCACATGGAGTTTCGATGGAATTACCACTACCGCCACAGTCAACACAGGTTCTTGTTGTCTGATTGATGAAGGGACCCATTTGCTCTCGGACTGTCACCTGTCCTCTACCTGCACATGAAGAACAAGTGATGACCGATTCAGGCTCCTCGGCTCCACTGCCTTCGCACTCATCGCACGAACGCACCAAGTCCAGTTCCACCTCCTCCTCAGAACCGTCAAAAACAGACTGTAGAGACACTAGGTGTCGAAGCAATACATCGTGGCCTCTGGATGCTCTCTGCCTGCGACGACCACCTCCACCGAAGAATGAGCCAAACAAATCTCCCAGATCGCCAGAGAAGATGTCATCAAAATTCATTCTGAAACCGGAAAACCCACCCGCTCCAAAAGGTGAACCACCGGGGGGTTCATGTCCGAATCTATCGTAGGAAGAGCGCTTCTGAGTGTCTGATAATACCGCATATGCTTCTTGAATCTCCTTGAATCGTTCATCTGCATCGGCATCATCATTCTTATCGGGATGATAACGTCTAGCCAAAGAACGGAAAGCAGACTTCAATTCCTTTCCATCTGCAGAACGGTCAACACCGAGAACTTCGTAGTAGTCTCTCTTCTCGACCATACGCTAACCTCAACTGTCCGGAAGGCCACCATCATAAGAACCGAACGATATTACTGATTGCAGAAATCATAACTCATTACCACAATTGACACAGAACCTCTCATTGGGTTGATTCGAGAATCCACATTGGCAACGAGATGCCGAGAAGGAACTTTGCTGTTCCACACTCCCCTGCACTTTGGTGTTGCTTGGAGATGCCAGCCCAGCCATCTCCTCGATAGATTGACCCCTTGTTGCTGCTGGTTGTTGCTCAACAGGTGCAGGAACAGCCTCTTCAACAGTCTGTGGAACAGGTTGCTGAACATTCTGTTGTGAAACCTGCTGTTGTGAAACTGCGACTTCTGAACTCAACCGTTCAGCCTCATTCTTCTGATGCACCACGGAAAGATCAACAACTCCTACTGGATTCTGTTCTGCTCGTGAACTCAACACCACCTGCTTGGCCTCATTGCGCGCTTTTTGCGCATCCTTGTCCCTGAAACGCTTGGAAATCCAATCGAAAAAACGATCCATGGCTCCTCTACGGCGAATTGCACCAATCGTTGAATCCACAACCTCCTCGTCGAAACTCTCGTCGCCACTAACTCGACGTGTCGCTTTTGCAACATGCTGAGAATCTATCAGCATGTTGATCTGATCTGTATCATTTTCAGGATTCCTTTCAATCTCAGTGGTAGTTTTGGAATTGACCAGTTTGCCGATATTTCCCTGCATCGCAGACTTAGCCTCAAGACTAAGATTGGTTGATACTTCTGCCTCACGTGTCCACATACCTTTCTCTTCCTTGTCGTAATGTTTCTTCAAATCCTTCATCGCCTTGGCACGTTGCCACTCATGGTCCTTGCGTATTCCTGAATAGCGTCGCAGGAACCAGCCTGCAGTGAATGCCGCGGCATATGCTAGATACGGAACCCAGGTAATGTCTCTGAATGCGAGCCTGAGAGGTTCAATCATACGTGATAACAGAAACAACACGAAGGCTGGAAGAATCAACAGGACAAGGCCAACCAACTCGTTCCTCCTCTCTTCCATGTATATTCGCCCCTGTAATTACACTGTTCAAGGTTGCCATGCCATGGATGTCCTTGCTTCATCGATCCTTGATACTCAATCCACTACGTAACAAACCTTCGAGAAGACCAATCGTGAACATGGTATGGAGAATTGGGAGCAGTAATGGTATCCCAATAAGCAGGCTCAACCGCCCCTCTCTGATCGACTCAAACACTGCCGATACTGCGAGAGCACACGCATATGCAAGTGGAGGCACGTACCACCATTCTGTTCCAGAAAACAGTAATCCCATCGTCAATACCAATCCAAGCAATGGGAGAAATTCACGTAGATTGAAACGCCCACTATGTCTCTTCAACGTCTTAGTCCTCCAGAAACCATATCGTCTGCACATCCGAACAAAATCAGGGAGGCTCCTACGCTTCACCATGTGGAATGGGCTTGCATCAGATCGCCATAATCCCCAACCATTCTTGATCAATCTCATACTGATATCAGAATCTTGGTTGGTAGGGTAGTTCTCATCCCAACCATCTACATCAAGAAGAGCTTCTCTTCGATGGATGACGAATGCCGGAACTTTATGCGGATGTCGCCCCCTGAATCTAGCGAATTGCCCCCCTCCACTCCCTAATGGACATGAGAGGGTTGATTCAACCCATGTAGCAAAGATTCCTTGCTCCTCATCTTCAGAGGGGAGAACCTTGCATCCAACACCTCCAACCTTCTTTCCTAGCCCAACTTCAATATCCAACATATCGGCAACTCGTTTCTCCAGATGGTCCTCTGGGACCCAACCATGAGCGTTGACCTCGAAAACCAGTTCCACATCATCTTTCATCGATTCAAGGCTGATATTACGGGCCTGAGGGACGAATCGATGCGGATTCTCAAGAATGGAAACTTCGTTTTCAACACCTTTCTCTAGACGTTGTCGAATCACATCCAATGTAGAATCAGTGCTGCCTCCATCGATGATGTGGATGCGATGAGAGACCTTTGGATATGTCTGCTCGAGTAAAGAATCAAGACAACGAGATATCCACTTTTCTTCGTTGAAGGTCGGAATGACCGAAACCACGACTGGTCTGGCAGGCGCCTCCATGAACGTTCGTCCATAGTAGAATACCTGAAACTTGTCATGAGTGTGAGGATGATTGATGAATTATCAGCCCCTGCCCCCCCATATGGATGAAAGGGCTGTGAGTGTCAGTTGCTCCACTGTCATCAAAGGAGCTGATGACCCGATGGCAATCTTTGATTCCCTGAAGAACTTATTTCCCGAACTGAGTATTGATGAACTCCAAGACCGCCCCACAGGCTTCCCCATGCCCGATACCACAGTACAATGGGAGTTCACAGACCTTGACCTGCAACGTATTTTGGACATCATCCACGACAATAGAATCCTTGACACTGCACTTGATGCCATGAGCCAATCATTGAAGGGCGATAGAACAACTTTCAGATTATCTCGTCAAGCAGCACTATCGAATAAAGTTTCTTTCTGTGTCACTGATGAATCACCACTGGGTGGATATTTCTCAATAACAATCGAAGGTGATGACCTACGAAGATGGCTGGAAGATGTCACTTGGCATCGAGGACGCCAAGAAATCCCAAAAAATGTTGGTGATGAAAGAAGTATGTCCAAAATGGGAGAACCAAACGATTGGTTCTCATGATGACAGAATAGTCTGAATCGTTGATATCAAGGGAATATCAGCCTCTATCCACTCTGCATCCAAGAATTCCTCCACCTTCAACCAACGCAAATCATCGTGAACGCTCAGACGCGGCTCCCCACTCTTAACTCTGCAATGCCAGGCATGCAATTCAATCTCCAGTTCTGGCATTTCAGGCACATGGATGGCCAATGGTCTGATCACCTCTATTGGCAGAGATAATTCCTCATCTATCTCTCGAATGAATGCCTGCTCTAGATTCTCCCCCCTCTCAACCTTGCCTCCAGGAAATTCCCAAGCACCCGCAAAACTCTCTCCTTTGGCACGGCGGCAACTGATGAATCGACCATCCACCCCCTCTAGAACAGAACAGGCAACTACAATCCTTGGACGTACTGACAACCACCCTGCAACCTGTTTAACCAACTCAAATTGAGTTTCAAATGGAACTGAATCAGCATCAGGAAGATGCAGGAACAAACAAGGCATTTGGCGGCCACGGCTGTCGAGTACTCCATTGATTTGAATACTCTCCAAAGTACGATAATAGGTCTCATTGCAGACAAAACTACCAGCATCATCAGAAAACTCAACACCGGTCACCAACTGCTCCACCGCCAGCCTGTTCAATGGTGATGTGCTGCTGAGTGTGTCCGAACCTCCATCTACGATGCTAATATTGGAACATTTTCTCCCAGAATTATCCTTAATCCGCATATCAAGTCGATTTTCAGCAAACCTTTCGAATCGAGGTACACTACATGCTGTGCACAAGCCAAGATGGAGAATGGCGTCGCAATCGAAAGATGCTATTCTCTCAGCTGTCCACCTTGAGCCCATTTCGTCACAACTCAGCAATTCAGTCTCCCATTCAATGATTACCCTGTCATTCTCTGACTCCAACAATGGGGAGCCTTTCTCATCCACCCTAGGCGTTGTAGGAATCTGCACAATTGAAGAACCAAGAGACGATAATGCTTCGACCACATTCTGGCTGATATTGTCAATCCCTCCTGCAAATGGAGGGAAACCCGTGACCAGAACCTTCCGTCGCCTCATTTTGCCACCATCCGCAAACTTTCTGCCAGCCGCAGCCACAAGAGCATTATGCCACATGCACAAGCACAGCGCATGGATGACTGGGAGTTGGAGCAGATGTCGATATCTCATTCCCATTCACATTTTCGGGATGATAGCGGTGAGGAAGCCGCCGATCTTGGTATGATTATTGCTGATGTCATGCTTTATTCTGTTGCTGGAGTCTCAATATTCTTTGCAATTTCATCGATATGGGGTGGTGAATTCAATCCAATGAACTGGGAATGGAGTGCTGTAGATTGGATGCTTCTAGGGCCTGGAATCGGATTGTGGTTATGCTCGCAATCAATCAATGATTTCAAACGCCTGCTCCCACTATGGGTCAGAGCCATGTTGGGAATGCAAATGACTCCAAAGGATGTTGCTGACATGTCAGAATCAGCAGTTTCTCGAAGAGCATTCACACTTCTTTTGGCAGGTGTTCTCGCTGGAGTTGCTGCTTGGAGATTCAGCACCATTGAACATGGCCTTGAGAATCGCACCGGAATCCCGTTTGAGTATGTGGTTGGAGTTCTTGCACTTGCCCTCTTCGGCCTTGGATTGATGTGGAAGAAACTGGGTAACAAGGAATCTGAGGTAGTGAACCTTCACGACAGATATTGAATAATAAGGATTGAGACGCAATGGTGATGACGATGAGTGAAGAGGATATCGTCGTACAACTTGCCGTGCAGCCCAAGAAGAGTAAATCGGGAATCAGCAAGGCGATTTGGAGGGAGTTGACTGCAGGAGTGGGCCTTTGGGGCTCGATTCGTCCTTTGGTAGCAGTCTTGTTGGCCGCCATTCCTTTACTATTCCTCGGACAGCATTTCAACCGTGAGCACAAAAAAGCCGTTGACTGGACCTTGCTTCAGATTCCTTTGTCCTTCACTGTGATCCTCTGGATTGGAATCTACTTCTGGTCCATGGTTGATGCTTGGCAGGTATCAAATTCAGCTGTGGCGAAAACAAGAAACAAACGATTAGGCGTCTGAATTCAATCCCACAATTGGTCTACAGTTGCAAGTTCTCCAGAAGCCATACCTGCAAGGTCGTCGAGGTCGTCACTATCGAACTGATCAGGAACATCATTTGAAACGAAACTGGATATGTCTGAGGATTCAATAGCCCAATACATGACACTGTCCTCATTGTTTGAATGCCCAGGATGACCATCATCCTCGTGTTGATGTGATGATTCGTATACCAAATTGATTAGCCCCAATAGATGACCAACTTCATGCACAGTTACTGCCTCTTCAATATCCTCGGCACTCGGACGAGAAAGAAATCCTTCAGCATCTCTAACATCATCCAAGAATATCGCAGCGGTCGAAGCATCAACTGCCACACCAAGTACTCCACTCGCTTCATATGAGCCACTAGGGAACATCAGATGCCATCTGAGTCTCGCCCCATCCTGAGGCACACCTTCTCGCGTCTCTCTTCCCTTTTCCCTGATATCATCAGCACTCCAACTCGACTCGTGCTGGAAATCAGTCTGGGTGACGAGAATACTGACTCCCCCTGGTTTGTCGCAGACCTGCTCCAACCTGTCCTTAAGCGTTGAGATGGTCTGCGAATCTGGTTCATATCCCTCAGAATAATCCACTTCAACCACCATGCTTTCGAATTGGGTTGAACGCAAACATGCAAGAGTCAAACCCCCTGGAATGCCGAACTTCTCTTCAGAATCGGAATCACTGAAGAGTCCCCCTTCTTCGAAGGCACCGAAACAGCCACTCAGATTTGAAAAGAGAAACAGAGAAAGTACCAGTAATGAGGTGCCACGCATACCAGTTCCACCAGTTGCTCATTTTTCAATCTGTGCAGGTAGTGGTTTTCTCACTGGTCCTCATCTATATCCAGCGGAGAGAACAACTGCCCAGGAGTAGATGCCAGCGATAGTCTCTCTCTCACATCCTTCTCCCATGAACGCATGACCATGAGGGCATCTGCATGTGAGATCATCTCATCATTTATGGTAGTACGAATCAATGTATCCAAAATATCCATCCTCTCTTCATCAACCGCATCAAGTAACTTCTCAACCTCAAAGCGTGTTTCTGATTCTTGCTGCTCAGGAATTATGATAGGAAAAGGTTCAGACAAGGCATGTGGAACCACCTCACCATCGCTTTCCGCCTGCACCTTGATTGCAGATAACAAGATACGCGTATATTTGGAAACCACCAGACTCATTTCCAACAGTGGCATTCTCAATTGACGAACCATATGCACAATTCGTTCATGGAGTGTGGTCATCCTCTGTTCAGGATTGCCGCCTTCCACTCAGGCACGCCCCTGCTGTTGTAGCCAGGTCCAACCATAATGCTCCCATTGGCCATCTGTCCAACCGGGGGGAAGCCCTTCTTCAGGAACAGGGGCTATTCTTGAGCTATCTGTTTCTAGAGTTGTTAGTTCAATGGGATTCTGAAGCGGTGGAGGCTGCGCAGCAGCAGGCAATGGAGCGCCCATATTCGGTAGAGGAGGTATTGCAGATGGTAACGGAGCCTGCATGTTTGGTGGAGGGGGGGATGTAGATGTCAGTTCAGGCACAGTTTTCCCATCATCTAAATCAGCCATCACATCCATGGTTTGGTCAAGTTCACCACCCTCATCCTCGCGTACCGATTCGCGATACAGAACCATCATCCAGATTCCATAGATTGCACATCCTAGAGCGATTAGATACAACATGACGCTGAGTCCAGAATTCCCAACTTGAGTGGCCAATGCCTCACCATCTCTAATCACCTCATCGGAGATACTGAGTGGAGTTGTGCTGCGACGGTCTAACTCAAAGTTGCCATCAAATTCTCTGACCCTGAACTCAATTGTTCCCTCTGCATCTTCAGACACTTGATATTGAAGTACGATATGCATTTCACTCTCACCCTTGACGGTGGTGTTTCTCACTGCAACCTCAACCCATCTATCGCCAACTTTCTGCTCAAGGATGAATTGAAGATCCCCTATCAGTGGAATTTCATTTGAACCATGTACCTGTAATTCCACTATCTCCTTCGGCGCCGGACTAGGATTGGTCCATGTCATAGTGGTGTTGGAATCCTGTAAATCCAAAAATGGACCGGTACGAATGAAACCAAATGAAGCGAAAGGTTCAGCTTCAGTATTGTCTTCAGAATCAAATGGATTTCCACTGCCATCTGCTCCAGTCACCCATACATCCAATGTATAGGTAGGGAGGACGTGGGTAGCGCCATCGTCGGTAAAATCAAAGTTGGCTGACCAGAATACTTGACCATCCAGTTCGATTCCATCTGCTAAGGGCAGACTGCCTCTACTGACTTCACTTGCACCTGCCCTGAGCAGATAATGCATGGTAGGAATGGTATTGAGATTGAAACCATGGTCATCCTTGGTTGAAAGAACAACATCTGCATCAGCAATACTGGCTAACGAGATTCTTTCTCCATCAATGGAACTCGCTATCGAGATCCCTTCGATTTCCGGCCTGCCATGATCGACAATGAAACGCAATCTGACATCCTCGCCGGTTTCATCTGTTGCAAGGCCCGGCATATCTTCCATATTGGCCCACAGATCCAGATGCCCGCTTCGAACATCCGGTACAAGGAGATCAAGGGAGAAATGACCTCCAGTTCTCGGCGTTGTACGCCACTCATGCTCTAAGTCTCCAAGAACGATATCGAAGGAGCCGGAAGGAGCAGGGGTTGAATCCTCACTGAACAGCACTCTGCCTGTGAATCTCAATGCTTGTCCTGCCCCGATGAGAGAAGCGGTTTCATCACCATTGAAATGATTCATTCCATTCCTTAATTCCACTGCTGTGAGGTGTCCTTGTTCAAGGTCAAAGCGAAGATCATTATCCAGACTCCACAAATCATTACCCATCCCAACCCTGACCTCATGACAAGGGACTAGAATCTCAAGACTGCAGGAGCGATCAACAACTTCCATCTTTGGAATGAAATATGACAGACCATCGGTATCCCAAACCTCAGGGAAAAACCATGTCAACTGGAATCTGATGTTGATGAATACTCGCGATTGATTCTCAGGGTCCTCGGCAATCAAACTGTAGAGATTACTGACTGCAAGGCCGGAGCCACCTGATGTCAGCACCATGTCAGGTTGACCCATCTCACCTTCTGTGATTTCGACAGTGATTATGGTTTCATCATCTTCAAAATCACCTGCAAGAGCCAAACGTACGCTATTGATATCCTGCCACCCATTCATATCTCCTAATTGTAGGACCAAATTGTAAGGGATACCCGGATGTAAGGGGGATTTGTCATTGTGTCCAACAATCGTTGAATTCTCGGGTGAAAGTTCTGGTTCAAACTCTTCACGGATGGTATAAGTGACCAAAGCATCATCCCAATTAGGAGGATTCTCACCCATCATCCAGCCACAATTAACCGGACTGTCAGGACAGACTGTAGAGCCACCCATAGCCACATGATTCCCTTGTCCATCAGAACCAGTGACATAGAAAGTTACCACTTCTCCGTGAATGAGCATACTATCTTCAATCTGTCCAGCGAAGATGTTGATTCCTCCTGCCTTGACTTCAGGAGAAGTCAAACTCATCATGCGATATTCAAGTGGGTCCGGAAGGTTGTTGAAATTCGTATCCGAACAGGTTTCGTGTCGAGATTTGCAGCCGAACCAATAATGCAGATCTATCTTGGTTGGCGGATCAACACTGTCTTGAATCACAATCTCAATCGATTGGTCAGGAGTACCTTTGTGAATCTCTGAACCATCTTCAGGAGTTGCAGCAACAAGCAAGGGACTGTTTCCATCAAGAATCACCAAGAGAGAATTGTATTCGGGATTAGCATAACTCGAACCATTTGAGGTATTTATTGCCGAAATCTGGAACAGCATGCCACCGGGTGATGATTCCATTGGTGCTAACAATGTGATACTGTATTCTCCATGCGAAGGATTCGGTTCTTCATGCAACAAGACTGGAGAACCGGTTGGGTCACCATCTGGAGTAAGGTTTTGTCCACTGATTTGAATGATGAACTCCCCTGCTTTTGGTGAAAGCGAAGTACCCTCGAAATGGATGCCGCCCGTGAAGGTCATATTCTCTCCACCTCTCATCCAATCATGATTCAGCAATTCACGCTCATTCGCATCATGAACCCGCAGGCCATCTAATTGGATATCATTCTCAACTCTCAGATCAAGATCTTCTGTCTGCCATCCAGTGACTGCCCTTCCAATATCGTCATCAACAGTTACCAATGCTTGCATGTCGACTTCGTCGTTCCAACTCCAGTTTACCTTGATTGGCATCCTCAGTGTCTTGACACCGTACTGATTGTCAACTGAACTACAGTTACCATTGTCGAACATGATGATACCGCCAGCATCATCCAAAGTCTGACAACTATCACCTAATTGCCACATCATTATCGGTGAATCGCCGTGACTGTTCTCCAATTCCACTTTGACACTCATGATACGGTCTGCCTCATCTCCAACTGCAACCCGAACCTCAAGCGTACGCCATTCATCATCAGGCGCTAATGTCCCACCGTCAAGATCTGCATCTAGAACTCTGGTCCGCATTCGATAAGAGATGTCAAGGTCGGTCATTTTGACACGCCCTGCCTCAGCAGCCTTGACCGCTATCGGAATGTCCACAGAACCCATTCCATTTGCAGGAACATGTAGATTTAGAGCATCCACCATGGTTGGCTGATGTGAAACATCCTCCCCAACCACTGAATCGTCGCTGGCAACCACAATGATTCCTTGAGAAAGGAAACCTAATCCTCGCCAATCCCATGTATTGTCATCTCCAATATCGAGCTGAACCTTGTTCGGGAATGCCTCAAGATATCGTAGAACGAACTGATCCATCTTTGGAGTCTTTGTAATATCTGTAGTCTCCATCATGATACTGTAGCGAAGATGACTTCCATTTGAAGTGAAGGACCAATCAGTATTATTCGGCACTTCATCCCAGTTGCTTCCATTATCGTTGGAAACAAAGACCTTGAGTTCAGTATCCGTAGGGACATCAGCTGACCATATAGGTTTTACAAGACCTATCTCGGTCCCTGTCGGGAATGATGGTGACGTCCATGTTCCGACCTGTGCATATGAACTGGAATATTGCATCTTGACCCACCATGAAACTGCACTGGAGCCAATCAGTTGGGCCTTCCACCTCAGTATTGTGCCAGTATTGGCTAAATGTAGAGTAGTGTTGCTCTCAACCGCTTGCCAGTGAGTACCATTGTCAGCACTGACCCAATAATCGACTCGGTCACCGGTTGAAGGCGCTGACCAATGTGTCTCCAGATTGACCGCAATGATCTCAGATGCAGATTCCAGCGGTTCTGACAGCCAAGTCGAAGTCCCAGGAGCGGGAGTGGAAGGATATGCTATGCCTGAACCGAATTGACGGAAGTAGAGGGTCGAGCCTCCCCACGAATAATACCCACAATCCAATGCAAGTATTCTCTGACCATCATATACCAAACCATAGCCAAGTTGGTTGATGTCTCGAGTCCCAGACTGGCCAACCAACTGTGTCGAAGTCGTACTTATCGCCCACGCATTGAGAACATCTGTCGTCGACCATGAGCCAGTTCCTTTCTTGCAACGCATCCAGAACATATCACCATGAACTGCAAGACCTCTGACGAAACCTCCACTCTTACCACAATCATATGAACCACTTCCTGGGGAGGAGAAGGTGTACATGGTATCGCCTCGATCAAAATTCCCATTTCCAAGGAATTCATAGGACACCAACCTTCTCTGACTACCATGGGCAACCCAAATCTCATCATTCACCCTATCGTATGCTATTCCAGTATAATCACTGAACTGGGCTTTGATGTCATAAGTATCAACACATTTCCAGACATCATCATAGCTGATATCAATCTCAAGTACTGAATGATATTGTACCGGTGCAGTGGAACCATAGTGATAACGATAAGTAGAGAAGATGCCAAACATCCTCTCATCAGGCGTCACTGTCCAATCTCTGAATCCATATGAAGCATAATATGTGCTGGAGGGTTTTTGTGGAAGAGTGCAACTACCTTGTTCAAGGGTGATGGTTGATTCAACACTAGCATTATTAGGCCACAAGCGTTTGATCATGTTGGAAAACGTAGTTCCACTCCATGTCGACATGAAAAGCCAGCCATGGTGGCTGAGAATGGCACCCTGTCCTTGGGCCATGAAACTGTTGCTGCTCATCTGAGACTGGGGATTGAAACGCGTCTCAGAGGTGTTTCCAGTATGTGGTTGACGAAGAGCGAAACTTCCATCATCAAGCCAAGCCGTGTTATTGGCATCAAGCGAATCATTAGGAACATGGCTGTAAAGAACATCATTTGCCGAACCAAGTCCAAGCGTCAATTCGTCGGAACGAGCGTCCATGGAATTAGCGTCGCCCTTCATCCAATCGCTTCGATCCACTGCATCGACCTGAGACCACCCTGTGGCTGAAGCACCTTGGAGTGTCATCTCAATATCGGTGATTTCTGCACCCTTAGGTATGGAGAACTTGTTGGTAGCATCAGCTCCAGCTCCCTGATACAATGCAGTGGCTTCAATATCGCCACCAGAGAAGGTATAGATGTGCCGAACCGAACCACCTGCTGCTGAAGCTGTAGGAAGCAAAGTGGCAAATGGAAGGCTAGCAGAAACAAGCAGCAAAATGACAAGTGAGATGGCTCTTACCGAAACCGCACTGTTTCCGCGAGCCAATACACCCATGAAGACCCGAACTAACGTCATGCTTTCAATGCAGCGTTTCATGGACACCATAGGTGTCCAAAAAAATCATTCAAGGTTCTCTGACATCGTATCTGAGCGGAGAGCCATCACCACGAACCCCATCTTGTTCATCATCCTCGACCTCAAACCAGTCCACTGTCCAATCTCCATCACTGTCCCAATTCAGTGGATTCGAGCCATCTGCGGTATGGTCTCCATCGATGTCAAAATGCCACCATCCATACTCCCACTCGCCGAAATTCAATACCGGTGGAGAATCAGGAGATAATGGGAAGGCAATCTCCCAATCATCGGTTATTGAGCCATCGCAGAGTGTGATATCATTCGACGCATCAACGGTCAGGAAATTAGTATCTTGATCATCAATTCTGAGTGAATAGATATTGTCGCCGGGCATCTGATTCATCCTCAGATAATTGCTGGTACTCGGGTTGGCAGATTTCGTATCCAACAAATATTCTCGCAACTGCCACCACTCGGTGACGTTGCTTCCATGATAAGTCAGGCCAGCCAGAAGCACTGCATTCGGTGATGTAAGAGTACTGTTGGTTATCATATAGAATTCTTGGAAATTGGTATATGGCGTATACACGCAGGTAGCCGAGCAATCCCAATCTCCATCCATGTCATAATCATGATTGGCATCACTGGGATCCGCTGGGTTGAAAGTGACCCATACCTGATTCAGGTTTGGCCGCTCGACTTCATCTGTTGCCATGTTGTATTTCAGTGGCTTCTTGCTTGAACCCCAATCCTCCCATTGAACTTCCACGCTCAACAGGGTTGACCAATTAGAATCAGCATCATTCCAGCCATAATAGTATTCGTACCAATCGGGTAAGAAATCATGATCTGAATCGTTGTCCTTTGGATTCATCCCATATTTGAAAACCTCACGCCCATCAGACAGGTTGAGATCGATTTCATACGCCAGTGTCACCTGTGAATCAGCACCAGATGCAGTACGATTCATGACCACACAATCACCATCTGAATCGGTTAAATCTGGACGTGTGTTGTTCCTGTATTCCATCAGGTTGGTGAAAGGCAAATCACCTGGGCCTGGTGATATCTGAAGCCCACTCTGTGTGAATTCACGGTCAGCCCATGTCCCTTGGGCCGCTGGAATATCAAATCCATCACGGTCATACCAGCCATCACGATCACCATCATAATCGGCATCGGCAGGATTGACTGGGTTCGCCGACCAACGGAGTGGAGATGACATCCCCGTCATGTTCAGAGCCGCATAGCAATATTCCCAGCCATCCGGAATCAAGTCCCCATCTGAATCTGCAGAAGTTGGATCTGAAACTCCGAAAAGACTGCGGTTCCAGTTATCAGGGTCGTTCAAATTAATCTCTGCCATCCTGTCTGAACTCTCTTGGTCACGAGTCGACCATGTGATGTATAGTTGCAATCGGGCTGCTGATTCACTGAGTCCATTCTCCCCCACCAAAGCAGCGACTGCATCATGACCGAAACCACTGTTACCCATACGTCGGTCGTATCGCCCATATACTAGAGATTGCCACTCACGGAGATTGGTGAAAGTCTCATTCTCGCTTATGCTTCCATCCTCATCACAATCCCAAGAGTCATCGTCGCTGTCAAGATCAGTATCCGTGGTACTGAGCGGGTTCATTGACCAACGATTGAGTGATAAATCCCATTTTGTGAACCAGTATTCGAAACCATCTGACATTTCATCGCCATCAGTATCATTGTTGCTTGGGTCGGTAATTGACATCAGCATATTGAGGAGTGGAGTGGTCTGCGAGGTTGCTGCGAAATTCTGCATTTGTTCAAATGCTAGACCGCCTCGTAGTTCCTTGGAATACAACATATAGGTTATCCGTGTGGTTAATCCCAAAGGATCCTGGAAAAAGGCATCCTCATGGAATAACCACGCATCCGCTGGATGGTCAAGACCATTGTTGGGTTGTGACGATGCGATTCCCAATTCCTGAGCATCTGTCAAGCCATCATTATCTGAATCGAATTGTCCGTCTCCTGCAACCAAAGGATTCAGTGTCCATGTCTCAGTAGAAGTATTCCAATTCGTGAACAACTGTTCAGCACCATCCACAAAACCATCACCATCTGTATCTGGATCGGTAGGGTCCGCTGTCCATCCCCGCCGAGCGACCTGTTCAGGAGTGATGAACGAGCCGAAACTCTCGCCAGACACAGCAGAAGGCCACTCCTGCAACAATGTTACATTGCTTGCTTTCAATACGAACCATTGTGGGGCTGACTTGTTGGCATTGGTCTCAGTAAGCAATGGATCAATAGCATTGTATTCCTCCCAATTGGCCATCCCATCCTTATCTGGGTCCCCCCCAAAATCACTGTTGTTGACCGGATTCAATATCCAGTTATCGGCAAGGATGTCCCAACGAGCATAGCGAATCTCCCAACCATCCGGCATTCCATCACCATCGGTATCAGGGTCCAAAGGATTGCTTGAGCCGTGATGTTTAGTTGGTTGACCTACCGTAACAGTGGTCGAAACATGTTCTCCAAAGGCTGATTCCGGAGCACCCCAATCAGACATGTTAGTGAATAATGAAGTTGTGAAATTCTCGGGTAATTCTATTCCATCAGCGGTCTGGTTTCCTGAGAACAAAGTATCTTTGATATAATATTCAAGATAATTCACGAATTGCTCATCGATATCAAGGACTCCATCGTAATTCATATCGAATCCATCACCATCGGGATTGTTGAATGCATCACTTCCATTCAATGGGCTTATTCCCATTGCTGAGGCATCCCACAGACACTGATAGAGAGCTTCCCATCCATCTGGAAGGCCGTCACCATCCGAATCTGCATTGTTCGGGTCGGTGGTGACCCACTCAGCTGCAGCCTCTGGAGTTTCAAAATGTGAATCTAGTAACTTTCCGTCGAGCCCATCTTGCACATAAGATTCCCAATTGTATTCACAAAGATTTGGCATTCCATCTCCATCCGCATCCCAGTATCTATCATCAAAACGTAATGGGTCAAGAGTCCAGTTATTACCTCCAGAATAGGTGGAGCCAATCCACCTGCGATGTTCGATTTCCCAGCCATCTGGCATTCCATCGGCATCACTGTCCTTATTGGTAGGGTCGAGCAATTGATCTGAATGAAGTCCATCCAGATAAGTTGAATTCGCAGATGCACCTACCGCCTCTTCACTACAATCATAGGTCATGTTTGGATGATAATGACACCACAGGTTGGTCTGTGAAAAATAGAAGCCGAAAGCCTCCGTTCCATCTGGAAGGCCATCATCATCCGTATCAACATCACGTGGGTCTGTCGAATTTGAACCACCAGAACTTATCGGAGAATATCGATACTCCAAGAGATTGGTCCAGTTCCGCTCATTCATTGGATCCTGCGCGTAATCCATGTTGACTCCATCTCCATCAAGGTCAAGTTCAGCATCCCACGGATCGGTGGGATCAAGACCGTAGATGTACTCCCAACCATCTGGAATACCATCGAAGTCAGAATCATTGCTCCCAGGGTCAATCAAAGCGATATTGGAGAACCGCCCCGGGTCACACCCTGCGAAAATCAGGACCTCGTCATCGACCGTCATCATCAGAATATCGTTGATATGTCCGGGTATCCTCTCCTGAAGTGTGAATCCTTGAATTGCTGCATATGTGCCTTGCAATGACCACATTCCCGACTTTGAGCCAATCATCAACTTCCCATCAGCCGAAAGGATTGAGGTGACTGCGTTTGCCAGATCTTTCGGGTTCTGATCGATATCGGTTGGATGAGCCTGCAATCCTGAATGCTGTATAGTATCCTTATCCAGATTGAACTTGTGTAAGCCTGAATTCGTACCAAACCACAATACAACAGGGTCGGAACCAATCGGCCCATCACTGATGATTGTGTTGACATACTCAGCATTGGTATTTTTCGGAGCAATTGATGGGACCTCCCTCAGGTTATCATCATCAACAGCACTGAAGTGCCACAAAGGAGAGGTGAATTCCCAGCCATCAGCACCTGAAGATACTGTTGCTTCAAGCATCCCCTCAGAGGTCCCAACAAATAGACGGCTGCGACCAGAATGTTCGACATGGATGGCATCGGTTGGGATGGCATCGGCATCGAATATCACTTGCTCAAGTTCCGTTGAAATTTCATCGACATCAATGACCGTTCCATCGAATCCAGAGATTCGAATGATGGTTCCACCATCCAAACCAAGTAGAAGTGCGTGAGAATCACTGCCATCCTGCTGTAGAATCGCTACTGTGGAGTAAGACTCCCCCTCCATAATATCCCATGTCGATATCGCTGCTGGAGTATCTGAATCCTCATCGAGTGGAACCACTATCACACCCTTGTTGGTGGCTACGATTAGAACATCCGTATCTCCTGCGACCAATTCGACATCATTCAATTCCCAACCAGTCGGGAGCCAATCATCCTGGGAACGGCCTTCATCGAGCATTATTGTTGAAAATCCAAGACGTGTACAGGCGATGAATGTTTGATCATCAATCTCTATCAACTCCTTGACATCATGGTGAAGAACCGAATATGTTCCTGCGGCAGAAGAGGAACGCGACATAGGGACTTGTTCCAGACTATCCTCCGTTGAACCCTTCAAGACTGATTTCAATCCAGCCATCACCCAGTTCTCATCATCGAGAAAAACATTGTACTCTTCAAGATTGGAGAATTCTTCTCCAGCCGCAAGGTCTTCTATCTTGCCTGAAACATCCTTGCTGATGAAACCATCTTTATCAATATCCCAACCATCGAAATCAGGGTCTTCTAGACGATCACTTCTGTTCAATGGATCCATCCCAAAGAATACTTCCCATCCATCGGGCAACCCATCCCCACTTCCCGAATATTCATTGATGGTGAAACCATCATACCAGAAACGATCGCTGTCTGCCTCTGAAGGATTGGTTCCTAGCCAAACATCCTCTCCATATGCGGCAGTTTCATTTTCAGTACAAGCCTCATTTATGTTCGGCCATGACATCGTGAGGTATGGCCACTCTCCATCATCATTGGAAGTCGGTCCTTCTGGTGGAGTGAAACTACAACGAAGACCATCCAGTTCAGTTGTCCAATTATCGCCGGCTCCCATTGAATATTCTTCGGTATTGTTGAACCATTCATGAGGCTCATAGATTCCATCTCTATCTACATCAAAACCATCCCTGTCTGCATCGAGGGCACCATCTGATGAATTGAGTGGATCAAAACCTTCGCTACAGGTATAGATATTATTTTCTGCGCTGTAGGCATTTCTCGCGGTGACACAGAGATATACCTCGAATCCATCGGGTAAGCCATCGCCATCGCTGTCAGCACGACGGGGGTCCAAGTGTATCCGTTCCCCAGTCTCAGTATCCAGAATTCCAGTCAGGCCCTTTGCATCGACAGTGCAGTTCCATCGATAAGGCCAACAATATTCTTCGGTATTGTTTAGTCCATCATTATCAAAATCATCAGAAGCGTCGCTGGCATCCATACGATTCATCCCTTTTATTGAGACATCACGTGCATCGGAGGTGGTCCAATTCAACATTTCAGAATAGGTATTCTCATGAACATCTGGTATTCCATCGCCATCGCTGTCAGAAACTGGAGGCGGTTCTTGATTAGTTTCCAGTGGATTGGCATTGTCAACTTGTGATACACTTGGCATCTGAGACAATAGCATCAGACTCGCAATAAGCACTGCACTTGTGACCAATGTTGTCTGTTTGCGCCGCATTTCAGCCACCTGTGACGGCACACCGTCATGTGCGAAACCCCCCAAGGCCGCTTATGAGACTGATGGAGCACGGTTCATACGCGCATAGCCGCGTCACGCGAGAGGTGCGCCGGTAGAGGCGTATCAGTAGCCCAATATGGCGCATCAAAGCTTCATCATGGGATTCATTGAAAGTCCGTCTATAATCCCAAGCCGATGTTGGCATGCCGCTCTCAATCACTCATCTCGGAAGTGGAAGCCGTGGCAACGCTACATTGCTGCAGAGTGGTGAAACGAAAATACTCATTGACCAAGGCTTCAGTGGGCGTCAACTGAACAAGAGATTGAATATGATTGAGGTTGAACCTGAGCAGATTGATGCCATAGTCCTCACCCATCATCACGGCGATCATGCTGGAGGTGCAGGCATTGCTAACAGACGCTGGAACATCCCTGTTCATTGCAACTTCCGGACAGCAGAAAAACTGGGTTTCGACCCGCTTAATGATGTAGAATTGTTTGAATCATTACAGAGAATGGAATTTGGCGGTGGCCTTTCTCTTCTTCCTGTCCCCGTCCCTCACGATGGAGCTGACAATGTTGCCTTCATCGCCAGTTGTGACGGACAGCGGGCTGCAGTAGTTACTGACCTTGGGTCGACCACAGAAGAATTGGCTTCGCACCTACGTGGTTGCACCCATATTTCTATCGAATCAAATTATGATCATGGGCGCTTGTGGAGGGGACCATATGCAACCTCTCTGAAGCACCGGATATCTAGTGACGAGGGACATCTTTCAAACGATCAGACTGGGGAACTGCTCGCTGATGTAGTATCCAGAAAAACTCAGAGTCTGGTCTTGACCCACCTCTCCCAAGAAAATAACCTTCCACACCTTGCTGAGAGTACGATTCTATACCACCTTGATGAGGTGTTTCAAGGTGATATTGCCATCAGTCTCCAGGATGGTCCTGAATTCACACATTGGATTGGACAGTCAGAGAAAGAGACCGAGTTGAGAATCTGAATCAACATTTGGCGATTCCGCAAGCAGCAAGAGGGAGAACTGGACTCGAGGCCCAGTGGTGGGGCTGATGTAGCCCTTGAGGCCACTTGAATTGGGATACCCATATGTACGGCGCCGCGGCTATGCCGCGGCGTGCACAGCGCATACGTACGTGAGAGCGGGCCTGCTGAGGCCGCGTTGAAGTCGGACCGCAAGGCGGTCAGTGAAATCATCGGAGTCGTCATGTTACTTGCCATGTTGATAACGGTCATGTCAGGAGTGGTGGTGCTTATCGAACCATACCTCTCCGATTTTGAGGACCAGCGAGATTGGGCCGCGACTTTCATTATCTCAGAGCAGATTAGCGACCGCATCGAGGCCATCGGAGCCGCACCTGAAGGAGCTGGTTCCAAAACCAGCCTAGACATGAGTGGCATCAGAATGCTGATGGTCGAAAATATCGAGGAATGGAAACTACAAGCTGACCTGACTGATGAAGAAAGAGTTCAGATGACGGTAGCAAATTCACAGGTGGTAGTTGAATGTCAGAATGCGACATGCTCAACCCTGAGACTGACCGAAGAAGATGGAAGCATTGCAATCTGGACAATGTCGAACAATAACCAACAACAAACCTTCAACCTGAGTGATTCTTTGAGTGATGTTGCAATTTTCGAGGCTATTGACGCTGAAGGCGTGATTCTACACCGAATGGTGAAACTATCGATCAGTGGCATTGAATTGAACACTGAGATGAACAAGGGGAGCCTCCAACTGGCTATGATAAATGGTGCCAAAATTGAACGGCGCCCTGGAATCCCATGGTCCATCAAAGAATTCCCCACTATTAAATTCGATGAATTGCCTGATGGCACGCCACGCCTTTCGATGATTATCACCGACCTCCTCGCTGGTGAAGCATTACCCGGCGGCGGCGCCCCAGTCATGGAATTGAAATCACATGGCGCCAACGAACTCTTTGATGGGCAGGTTTGGAATTTTCGCTTCACGATGAGCAATCTATTACATGATATCATCGACCCTCAATACACCCATCATTGGACCAAAGGATATGAGATTCATGTTGCCACTGACAGCATCGAGGACTACGACGGAATCGCACCCTATGAAAGGCAGTCAGGTGCCGATGGACTGACCGTATTGCCCAGCGACCATTTCATTCTTGAGGTCGGATTACAACAGGTGGAGGTGAGTCGATGAAACAGACATGTGCTTTCATTCATAGAGATGAGGAGGCCGTCTCTGCAGCGATTGGAACAGTGCTGTTGTTTGCAGGAGTACTGTCCATAATCGGCGTCATGATGGCAACCATGATACCCGTGATCAACGAATTGCAAGGTTCGATTGAAAGAAGTGATATGGCTTCACAGATGTTTGATTTATCGGTTGAGATCGACCAACTCGCAGCAACTGGAATGCCTGGAGACCACAGTGATGCAATCTTGCATGGAATTGAAGGGAAATTCAATTGGCAGAACATTCACGGCGGGGTCTGGATATCTGCATCTTGGCACGATGGTTCATCGCTTCGTCTCGACGACGCACTCGACCTTGACAGAAGAATCGATGTGCGACATCCTACTGGCGAAGTAGCCGTTATCTGCTTCGACGATATGCGGTTAGGTTCCACAATCGACAGCCATTATCGGATACCTGCGATTGAAGGAAGGCTAGTGGTGTCTCCAGATTCAGGACTTGCGCAGAGTCAAGGGCCGATGAAGATTACTTACCAAGCCGATGGAGAGGAAACTCTGGCCACCATTGCTGACCATGAAATCTGGAGCACTCAGACCTCTGGGGTGGCTGAAAGTTGGCTTTCATTGGATTCTCCAGCGCAAGTGCTCTTGTTGAAGGCTGATGGCGGCACAACCCTGATGCAACCGCAATCCACCAACCCAGCCACAGGTGAAGGACGTGCTTGGAGGATTCCATTGTTGGCTGGGCACAATGAAGTGACCATGGTATCCAGACAGAGCATGGAAATTGATTGGCGAACCAGTGAACAGGAAGGTTCGACGATAATTGTTGAAGTTGATGCATTTCACGAAGAGGGAACAACATGGCAACAGGAATGGGATGTCAGTGAAAATACACTGTTGACCATTCAATCAAGTACAGATGCACGTCTGTTGTTCAGTCATGATTCTGTCCAGACAGGAGATATCGCATTGGGTTCGACATTCTGGCCAGGCAATAGTGGCTCAATGCTCGCAAAAACATTCCAGCCACCAGGAATTGATGGAACTGTGATCATGCACAACCCCTCTCAGAGTGCGGTGACTGTTCGATGGGGAACTGGAGCCACCTCGGTTGCTGCAGGTTCAACAGCTGTGGCATCTTGGCCACCACAGGGAACTGTGAGTCCCGAATTGAAAGCAGAAGACCCTATCAATATCATCTGGAGCAGTGGTTCCTTGGCCGACGGCGCTGAGCGTACTGGACTCGACATCATTCCTGCAAATGATACTGGAGCGGCCAGTGGCCATTCGCATTACATGGAAGTATCGAATCACAGCACTGTGTTTCATGCTCAAGTGGCCGGCGTAGTAAGTAGATGGAGCGACCATTCAGAGAACATCACCCGAACCTCAAGTCACTCCAACAGCATAACCAGCCTGACAAACCTTGGCTCAGCGGTAAACCTAACTGCAGATGTCGAGGAAGATGGCCTTAGGGTACTTGTTGAGATGGGTGATGTAGGGATGCTGTCCATTCCTCACGATGGGCAACAACGATGCAGGTATATCGGAATCAGGGCAAGTGGGTGGATATCAACGGTTCTACCTTGGGAAGAATTGGATACTGGAACGAATACTGAGGCAGAATTGGCATGGGCTGAGGGAACGCATCCTGCTTCTATTGAAATCAAAGTGCTTGGAAGTCAGGGAGATGAGAATTTCGCGGTTCTATCTACCGCCTGGGCAATGCATGCCCCAAGATTGGTCTACACATTCTCTAGTTCAATTAGTGGACTTGAAGTCGCCATGAGAGCCGGAGCAGTAGTGACAAACCATCCTGAAGTCAAACCATCGATTATCAAGAGCCCAATTGACCGCTCTGGCCCAGGTCCCCGATTTGCCGTGACAATTCCAATAATGACTCCTTCGCAAGGCAGTGACAAGGGTGTTGGAGAATTCGATGTTGAACTAGAACTGTTGCAAAGAATATCTCTTGCCAGCGCCTCAGCCCATGAAGTCCGAAGAGGATGGGATGGACCATATGGAACAGCCTTGGCGGCAAGCGTTTCCAAGGACCTTAGATATTCAGAGGACTGGACTGCTGCTCCATTAAGACTGGACATGTTGAACGATTACAAGGGCTGGGTACCAAATCCCAGCATGGATAGTTCAGAAACGATATTCCATGCACAAGGAGAGGGTATTCAATTCAGCCTGCAGGTATCATTGGTATCCTGCACACTTGATGGAATATAGGAGGTGGAATGATGCCAAAATCTGAATTTCTGAAAGATGATGACTCTGCTGCTGCCACTGAACTTGGTTATGTCTTCACTTTCCTCCTCGGTGTACTTCTATTGAGTATGTTCAGTGTCTGGGCTTGGGATATTGAGAACTCCACCAGAAACAGGTGGAATGAGCAGGCTCTTGAGAACAACCTCAGAGAAGTAGCCTCTGCAGTGGAAAGGGCTGATGCTGCAAGTCGTATCGACCCTTCTGTTCTATACGCTGAACCGGTGAAACTACAGGCGGTACAGACCGATACTGGACAATTGACCCTGGTTCTGGATGATAGCGAATTGAATCTCATTGATGCTCGTGGCAAATACTCCGATACTGTCAGCATCTCAGCGGCATCTGCTGCTACTCATGAGGGTGAAGTGAATCTTGGAAAGGGAGGGATTGTCTGGGTAGTTTATCATGAGGGAGTGACGAGTATCTCATTGAAGGCTCCAGATACCTGATCATCGCCCCATTATCGCCTGATGGACCATCGATTGCACCTCTTTCATTCTTCCTTCGGCACCAAGTTCTCGGAACACAGTCAGTGCTCTCTGTAGATACTCCATTCTACGAGCGCGGTCAGGTGCTGCACCACCAAGACGTGATAGCAACTCTCCCATCTGCATCCGTAAATCATTACCCTCGGCAATCATCAATCCTTCTCGATACCTCTCAAGAGCCTCTTCCATCTTGCCCGAATC
>JASMHR010000018.1 GCA_030750665.1 Candidatus Poseidoniaceae archaeon | reverse complement strand
CTCACTCTTCTGAATCTGATTCACCAGCATTCCAAGAATAAACAGAGGCATCGACATCCTTGTGCTCATCAACAGGAAGGTGACGAACTGACCCGGGGTGATATCCTCAGTCATCACCAACCAACCTCCAATCGATGCCAACAGTCCAAATGCGACACCAGCGATAACATAGATTCCAGGTAGGAACCTATTACGGATGACTGTCGCCTTGACTGCGGCATCCATGTATGCACCAGATTCCTTACCGACTCTATCCGCTTCGTATTGCTCAGCATTGTATGCCTGCACCACACCCATTCCAGAGATATTGTTGGCCAATACCGAATTGATATCGCCAAATGACTGTCTTGATTCTCGGTAACGACGTTGAACTCTGGTCGAGAAGAAATAGACCAGCGGAATAATCACTACTATAGGGCCGAACAGGATGATGGTGAGTTTCCAAGACATCCACATGAGAATGACGAAAGCAGCAGAGAAAGTCACGAATATTCGGATTATCGAAGTTGAAGCATCCGACAGGAAATTCTCCAATTGATTTACATCGGCCGAGAGGACTGACATGATGTCTCCCGTCTGTCTATCCTCAAAATATCGCATTTCCATCTTGATCAATGAGTCGAATGCTTTCATCCGGATATCGTGTTGAAGAAACTGTGCCAAGGTCTCCCACGTGTAATTCGAAATGCCTTGGAATATTGCAAGACCAGTGAATGCAACAAGGATGAGTCCACCATACACGGCATATTGCCGGATTTCAGCGACCTCGCCATTCAATACCGCATCGGTCAGTAATCCCATCGCCACGAAAGGAAGAAGGTCACAGGCCCGTGCTGCGGCATTGGAAACTATTCCAAGAACAAAACGTCCCTTGTATGGCTTGATGAATGGGAAAATCCGCCACAGTTGCTTGCCAAGAACCTGTTTATCTCCAGCCTCATCAACCCCGTCGAAACGCTCCCGCTCTTCCCTTTCAACTGCCATGGAAGCGGTCATTAGTTCATGTCCCGTGAGCACTGGCTTTCAATCCTTGTCAAATCACGTCATCAATTATCCAGCCCAACCTTGATGTCGGAGTCGCGACCTGAAGAGAATATGAAGCGTAGCATGACAACCACCCTGACTGTTCTCATCCTCCTGCTGACCCAACCATTATTGCCAGTCGCAGTGCCAACCAGCGGTGATTCTGATGAACAGAAACTGGACCTTGGAATGTCAGATGCTGACCTGCAGAAACTCTCACGCATTGGAATCAATCCCATCTTTGATGCTGAACATGGATGGGGCATTCCAGACGATGGTCAAATAGCATGGCTTAGACATAGAGATGCTGGAATGCTCTCTATTGAAGAGTGGAATGAAGAAATCATCACTGGCTGGGCTCTATTGCAACATGAGTACCCAGTTCCAACCTCGTGGTTCAATGAACTCGCGCTCGCAGGTATCGAATGCCAATCCTTCTTGCCACCAAGTTCCTTCCATTGTCGTCTCAGTGGACATTCCATCTCTGAACTGCAGAACCTTGACGTTGAAGCGATGATGAAATTAGACCCATCAGACAAACTACACCATTCGATTGCTCCTCTGCTGCTAGGCGAAGAAAGTCGACCGTTTGCTACAAAGGACCTATTGACGATGGATATTGTTCTGTCTGGAGAATCATGGCCTGACCTGCCTCCAAAGCAAGGAGCAATGGTGATTCTACACAGCCATGATGGACGCTTCGCAACTGCTACTGCCAACACCATCGGGACTTCATTGCTGGCAAATCATCAGGATATCGAATGGCTTGAACCTCGCGCTGTATTCAGTACTCTCAACGATGTCGCACAGCATTGGATGGGATTGGATCAAGTCACTGATAGTACAAACATCAGTGCCATCAACAGTAACTTTGCTGCCGTTGATGGTGCAGGAATAATTGTCACCGTCGCAGATACGGGCATCGATAATGGTGTCAACAATTCAAACATGCATGATGATTTCAGTGACCATATCACTGATATTCTTTCAGTACCAATTCCTGAGAGCATTCAATATTGGGCTCAACAATATAATGGGGCATGGGATGATGGTGCCTCCGACGAAGATGGCCACGGAACTCACGTTGCAGGCAGTGTTCTTGGTGATGGAAGTACTTCAAACGGAGACATCAAGGGAGCCGCACCCGAGGCTCATCTCCTCTTCCAAGCGACCGAACAATACGTTGATTTCAACAGCAATGCGGGGGTTTCAGATGGATATGGACTTTGGGGAATTCCAGATGATATCAGAGATCTCTTCGACATGGCTGCTGAAAATGGTTCTCTAGTCCATACGAATTCATGGGGTTCCTCCGTCGATGGAGAATACACAACCTCATCCATGCAGGCTGATGATGCCTCCAGGACCTACTCCAACATGTCAATTCTTTTTGCCGCCTCCAACGATGGCAGCGACTCGAATAATGATGGAGAAGTGGACCTCGATTCACTTGGTTCCCCCGGTTCCGCCAAGAACGTCATCACAGTAGGTGCTAGCGAGAATGACCGCTATACCTTCTGTAAAGGAGATGGCTCGTGTTGGTACACAGGAACATGGGGGGGTGCCTATGGCAGTCCAATCTCATCCGACAACAATGGAGGCGATGTAGATGGCATGGCCGCTTTCTCCAGTAGAGGTCCCACAGATGATAACCGGCTCAAACCCGACATTACTGCACCAGGAACTTGGATTCTATCCACAAAAAGCAGATCGACAACAGATGTCGGCTGGAGTTCCTATGATGCAGATTATACCTACATGGGAGGGACAAGCATGGCAACACCCCTCACTGCAGGTGCAGTTGCCTTGCTCATCCAGCATCTGAAAGAGAATGTCGGCCACGCTGACCCATCCTCAGCACTGATCAAAGCCATCATGGCCGCTGGTGCAGATGACATGTCTGGGCAATACGGCAGTTCAACGAACGGCGCAGGTGAGGCTGCTCCGAACAACCACGAAGGATGGGGAAGGGTGAACATGGGGACCAATGCCAACGTTTCCTTCGTCGATGAAGAAGCCTTGTCCACCAATGAACAACTTGGTTTCAGATTCAATGTTACCGCAGGGACTCCCGACCTCGCCATCATGCTTGCTTGGACCGACCCTGCTTCAACCACCGCTGCTAGCGTCAATCTGGTCAATGACCTCGATATCGCCATCAAGGACCCCAGTGGGGCTTGGACCAATCTCTCGAACGATAGAGACAACCTCAGGGGTATGGAATTCACCAACCCAAGCAGTGGCACCTGGGAAGTAGTCATCCTTGGCACAAATGTTCCCACAGGGCCGCAGGAATTCGCTCTCGTTCTCTCTCGCAACTTCACCATTATCAACGGCAGTACCGATGATGACATGGATGGCATTGACAATGAAATCGATGATTGTCAAACTGTCTCTGGAACTTCGACTGTCGACCGCGTCGGTTGCCCCGATTCTGATGGTGATGGATACTCTGACCCTGACTCAGTCTGGACTGTTTCCAATGGTGCTGACGAATTCATCAACGATGCAACGCAGTGGGCAGATGCCGATGATGATGGATATGGAGACAATGTGGCTGGAAATGAACCAGACTCATGTACTGCTACTGCAGGTTGGTCGAACATGGATAGATTCGGTTGTCCTGACAGCGATGGTGATGGTTGGTCCAATCCCGATTCAGCCTGGACTACAGCAAACGGTGCCGATTCCTGTGGCATGGTTGTCGGCTCCTCCAACCAAGATAGAAACGGATGTGAGGACAGTGATGGCGATGGCTATTCTGACCCTGATTCAACCTGGAACGCCAGCCAAGGTGCAGATGCGTTCATCAATGATTCATCACAATGGGCTGACGATGATGGCGATGGCTATGGAGACAATGCCAATGGAACCACACCGGACGGTTGTATAGCAATTTTCGGAAACTCAACCATTGACCTGTTCGGATGTGTCGATAGCGATGGTGATGGATACTCAGACTTGAACGATGCATTCCCAAATGACCCAACCAGAGATACATATCTTTATTCAGATGGCTTCTATTATGCAGAAGATGACTGCCCCACTATCGCAGGAATTTCAACAAACGACACGACCGGGTGTCTTGATGGAGACGGAGATGGATGGAGTGATGCAGCAGATTCATTCCCAGACGAAGCAAGCCAATGGGAGGATGTGGATGGCGATGGATATGGCGACAATGGAAACGGTACAGAACCCGATGCCTGTCCCAGCGTATTCGGAATCTCAGATCAGAACTCGACCTACGGATGTCCTGACAGCGATGCGGATGGATGGAGTGATAGTCAGGATGTATTTCCTTCAGAAACCAGCCAATGGGCTGATGCAGATGGTGATGGCTATGGAGACGAATCAAACGGCGTGAATGCTGATGATTGCCCTTCAGAAAGCGGAACTTCTGACCAAGAATCTGTTCTCGGTTGTCCGGATTCGGATGGCGATGGATGGGCCGACAGCATCGATGATTTGCCCGAGGAGGAGACTCAGCAATCCGATATGGATGGTGATGGATTTGGAGATGACCCCATGGGCTTCCAACCCGATGCCTGCCTCAATGTATTCGGCAATTCAAGTAATGATAGATTCGGATGTCCGGACCAAGATGGAGATGGGATGAGCGACGATAATGACGACTTCCCGAATGACCCACTTAGAGCAGGAGATGCAGATGCCGACGGATTAGATGATGCACTGGAAGATGATTGCTCAAGTTCCTATGGCACCTCATCACAAGACCGCAGTGGATGCCCTGACAGTGATGGAGATGGATACTCAGACCCTGACCAGTCATGGACCTCTGGCATGGGCGCAGATGCATTCCCCTTGCTACCCAGTCAATGGGCTGATTCCGACGACGATGGTTTTGGAGACAATGCCTCTGGATTCGAAGCAGATTCCTGCATTCAGGTCCAAGGAACATCATCTATGGATAGATTCGGATGTCCTGATGGAGACGGAGACGGATGGTCCAATGCAGATGCAACATGGACCATTGCTGACTCAGCGGATGCTTTTCCCACCGACTCCAGTCAATGGGCTGATACAGATGGTGATGGGTATGGAGATGAGATTTTGGGGATGAACGCTGATGTCTGCCCTCAAGTGGCTGGAAATTCCTCCGTGGATAGAATCGGTTGCACAGATAGCGATGGTGATGGTAGGAGCGACCCTGATGCTTCATGGTCTACCTCGGATGGAGCTGATCTTTGGCCGATTGATGCGAGCCAATCCACAGATGGAGACGGAGACGGATTTGGAGACAACCCCGATGGAACTAATGGAGACCATTGCCCTGAAATCTCAGGCGATTCCAACAAGGGTGTCCTTGGATGTGGAGATACTGACGGTGATGGCTGGGCTGATGAAGAAGATGCATTTCCCGACCTGCCAAGTCAATGGGAAGATTCTGATGGAGACGGCTGGGGAGATAATCAGAGTATTGGGGCATCACGGGTTGACAACTTCCCCGACGACCCTGATTCATGGTCAGTGACAGCCTCATTATCTTGTACTCAGTCGCATGATTTCATCGACTTGTATCTTGAAGGTGAAATGGTTGTCTCCTGTACAGTGACAAATGAAGCAGATCTCTCGATGATGGTAATATTGGTATGGGATGTACCGATTGGAATCAACACTAATGACAATAGACAAATTCTGCAATTGAGCAGAGCCGGAACCCAAAATTCAGTGAAAGAAGTTATTCTGAGGGCGGAGGGAAGTTCTGTTGGAGACTACCTGACGGTGTTGAAAACCGAAGCATCCGGAGCGGATCAAGCAATGGACAGTGTGACCATCGACATCCAAGTCATAGATACATCTCCAGATGCGGAGGATTCAGGCGCAGAAGAAGACCCCACTCAGAGTGAAGGAGATTTTGTTCTCGCAGGAATCCCACTCTCCAATGAGAATATCCGATTACTCATAGCAGGAACCGTATTGGTCATCGTGGCATTAGGCATAATTCTACGCGTTGCACGTCCCAAGAAGCGAAAAAATAGGAAGGGGTCTGTACAAAATTTCACCCGAGGTGCGCTGTTTGGAGATGATTTGCCACCTCCTCCAGAACCACAACAATGGCAACAAGCGTCGTCTTGGAAATATTGATTGCTGATATCGTCTGAAGGGGGGACCGAAACGAATACATCCACCATTAGTTTCGGCAACATCACCAATAGCGGGTGTGGTGAAGTGGTATCACCTGAGGTTTCCAACCTCATGTCGTGGGTTCAATTCCCGCCACCCGCACTCATTCTGACAATACTGCTGTCTGCGCTGTTGATTCCAACGATTCCCGGAATTGACGCAGAAGCAAGTGCTTCACAAGAGGGCATCTCGACCACTGTATTGTTCAATGCTTCTGGCGAAGACGAAGGTGGAGCGGCCAAACTTTCTACTTCAGATACACCTGTACAAGGCAGCCGTAGCGAAACCCTCATCCAGTTTCAAGGTAGCATAACCTCGCACTATTTCTACACTGAACCTCTCTCTTCGAACATGACCTTCACTGAAGATGAATGGACCGCCAAGATGTTCCTCTCTGGCACTGGAAGTGTCAGTTTGAGTGCGGTGCTAGAAAGGGAGAATAATCATGAGATATCAGAGTCGGTTTCTTCCGGCCCCATAACGTTGAGTGGCAACCCGCAACCATATGTCTTGATAGGCGACGGTGTTGCAGGTGAAACGATAGAAAAGGACGGGGAATTGGTACTGAAATTGTCGGTCTTTGGTAATGGGGCTGCCAGTGTCACCATGCACTGGGGAACTGCTGAAACTGATTCTTCACTTATTGTTTCAGCAGATTTTGTTGAGGTCATGGATGTGAGTGTGGCTAATCCAGGCGAAGCATACGATGATGGAGAAGGCGATTACGGAAGGAAAAATATCGAGATAAGTGCGTCCATTATGACCAAAGTTCCACATGATAGTATGATGCAGGGAATGATTCTCAGAGTAAAGGATGGTGATTCAAGTTTCAATATCCTCAACGCTACTGTCGAAGGTGAAGCAGGTGCTTACATCATCTTGTGGGAAATCGCAAAACTTGGCAACGGAAGCAATGTTTCGGTGATGGTCGCTTGGCAAGACGGACAGGGGGCAGAAGTAATTGACTCGACAATATGGGAATGGGTATTCCCACCAACCGAACCTCAAAGTCTGTTGAGTGAAGAAGCACTGCTATGGTTGCAGTGGTCAACTGCTCCACTACTACTGGCTGTTGGGTACTGGCTTGTGAAAAGACATAGAAGATTCTGCAGTGATGAGGAAGAACTGGATGAATTGGACCATCATGCATTCGGACTTCTCATCTTCTCAGCCAGTTGTTACTTCATTTCAGCCCTCAACATCATGTTCTTCATTGTCAATCATCACATCAGAACACTGGGGGCGCAGGAGTCTCAAATCATCCTGCACCTTGGTTTGTTGGCATTGATATTCGGTGCTGCTGGACCTCTGTGGGGGCGGTTGGCTGATCGAAAGGGAGACCGGCGCGGTTTGGTCAAAATAGCCGGCTTCTGTGGAGTTACTATTGCATTGTTGATGGCCCCATTGAGCCTTTGGCCATTCTTCTTTGCATCTATGGCACTGATGGTTGTTCTTGGGATTCAGCGACTACACTTCGCTCTGGCAAGTGAATGGTTCCCTGAACGAAAAGGAGAGGCAATAGGAATTCTCTATGCCTTCGGATATCTTGCTACTGCGGTTTTCGCAGTGGTAGACGGTAGCATCTACCAATGGCTGGGAATCTGGGCCACCTGCATCACCTCGGCAATTTTGATTGCAATAGGAACCATGGTCTTCCTACGTATTGATACTGATCGCATCGATAGAAACGAAGCGAACGTTGAAACCATTTCAGTATCAAAGATGAAGATGCTTGGTTTTGAATCCAAGTGGGTGAAATGGTGCTTGCTCGGAGCCTTGTTGGTTGCCATTCCAAGAGGGGCTGTGGTCCTGACAAGTCCTCGATATATCGAGATAAGAGGCTTCGATATCTCAATGACCTCGCTATTCGAATCTTGGGCCATCATCACACTGGTTCTGTTGTATGCATTCACAGGCTGGGTTTGTGATAGATTTGGAGCAGAGAAAGTCCTGCTGGCCTCAGCATTGGGATACGGGGTTCTCTGGTCCCTGTTCAGTATCGGCCTATCACCTTGGTTGGCAGTTGCGATATACTTGATACCAATCGTTCCATTATTGCTCGTATCCAACGATGCCTTACTTTCTCGTTTCAGCACATTAGAAGAGCGGAATCGCGGCCTTGGAATGGCTGGTGCTGCTGCATATGTTGGGCAGGCGATAGGCATTGGATTGATTGTAATCCTGATGACCTTGTTAGAAGGACCCGAAATATCTGATATCGATGTCTATCATCTTGCATATCGAGCGAACATTCCACTATTTGCTCTGGCAGTTGGAGTGACATGGTGGCTATCCATTCGAATCAGCAATGATTCAGATTCAATCATTGGAAAATAGTAAAGCATTGAGCCGAGCAGTACATTTCAGGTTGAGAAATGGTCGGTTCTGACGCACCTTCGCCTATCGAAGGGAAGAAGTCGTTATGGAAATGGATCACAAGTGGTTCGATAATTGCCAGCATGTGCTGCCTTCCAAGTGTGATTCTGGCCATGTTTGGGCTTGCCAGCATTTCTACTGCAGCAGCTCTGTCAAATGATATGTATTGGGGACCGATGAGATATGTATTCTATTTCTTGGCCTTATCATTTGTTGGATATGGATTGTGGAGATATTTCCAACAGCAGGGAATCTGCACTCTAAATGAAGCCAATAAACAGCGAAAACAAATCATCAATACCACTCTGATGGTCATCACCCTGACAATTATTGGATATCTGTTATTCAACTACATCATTCTTGAGATCATTGGAATTGCAGTTGGTCTGCCCTGGGAAGATGATGCGGTATGGAATCAATGATCCTATTGTGTGGCAACACAGCCAATCAAAAAATCCAACTCGCCATCCTCATTCCTCATCAAATCACGAGTAGCATCCAGAAGTTCATCTTCAGCACTAGTAACAGGCTTCCCTGCTAACCGCCAAGCAACTGCGATTTGAAACCCCATATGAAGTCTATTTTTCAATTGAATAATCTTATTTCCAATTGAAAATTGGTAAATCTTTTCTTCAATTGGAATACCGTTTTCGAAGGTGATGATACGAGGGTTGAGGTTCATTCCAAGATGCATGGATTTCTGAACTGCTTCTTTACTGGTCCACAATTTTACTGCCTCATCAGAACGGCCTGAAAGCATCTCCAACTCTTCACCCTTGCAGAATTGGTCTAAAGCATTGAGAGCAATCTTTCGGCTTTCAGGCTCAGCATCGATTCCAACCCACCATCCCGGTTCAATGACTGCGGCAACAGCATGGCCATTGCTGTGACCCAATGAAATCCCAGGTAATGGTTCACTACGAAACAATCCATCCAACCATCGTAAAGAAGGAGCCCTGTTGTTATCTCTAACTATCTTCATCTGATCCACATCCAAACCCCACTTTTCCAATATTGAACCAAGAGCGAATCTAGCGGAAACATGCTCTGACCTACGCTTGTCGGTCTTGAAAGAATTGAATTCATCAATATCTACCAATGGCGGTAGTTCATCTGCCAAGATATCTGTTTTGTTTTCAATCAGTAATATCTCTATCTTCGGATTCAAATTGTGTTCAAGCAATTTCATCCGTCCAGTGTGAACTTCATTTCATCAGCTAACGGAGCCATTGCCTTGAGTCTGAGTCCACGTAATGCCAATATCGGTGAATCATCATCTCCAACCACCACTACATCATGAACACTGATTCCATTCTCCTCCATCCTCACTCGAATGCTGCGTAATCGGAGTTTCTCTCCCATCTCAGGAACTGCAAGTATAGTCATCCATTCAATTCCTACCGGCAATGACATCAGGCCATCGACTTCCATCACCACCAGCCCTGCATTCTGGAACCCTGCTTCAATGAGCATCGGAAGAGCCTCCAACAAAACAGACTCCCCTTCAGTCTCGACTGCGAACTGATCGACTTCCGGCAATTGGTGCCTCATCAAGGCTAGACCATCTGCTCCTCTGGTTCCGCCTTCACTGAAACCACTGATTATTCCACCATGACTCTGGAATCTAGGTCCATGGAAAAAACGTAGATAGATGAAACTGGGGTGATGTGACAACTCTCCCTTTACAGGGATGCCCAGTTCTGGACAATCGTGCAACTCGGTCGCTAGATGCCGTGTGAGGTCATCGGATTTCTTGACCAGCCTCACCAGCCCTTTATGGTGAATGCGCGGTTTTCCAAATACTTCCCCACTTGAATTAACCAAGTCGCTCTCCAAATGACACCTGACCCATAGATGGTCGCGCTTACGACGCTCCACTTCCGCAACAACTCGGACATTCACAGGCCCTTTCACCAACTTGATGGGGAGTCCGAATTTTACTTCTTCGAAACCAGTCAAGCAATATTCTGGTTGCAGAAGCAGCGCATTCTCTGCAAACATCTCAAGAGCCATCACTCCTGGATGATATGGTATTCCCTCAATCGAATGATCGATTAGAAAAGGATGGATAGAAGTAGACAACAGACATTCACTGACCAATCTCTCACCTTCTACCAAATCCAATAGACGGTCCACGAAAGGAAAACGTGCAGGGTCTGCAATTAACCCAGACATCATTGGAGGTAGTTTCAGTGGAGGGGCGCGGAATGAATCGAACTTATCCATTATGCCCATTGAACCGCAGCACATGACCCTGCGCTTACCGCCCTTCAATACCTCATCGACAAACAAAGAAACACCTTCCTCAACTGCGAGTGTCTCAATTCCAGCAGCCTCGAATATCTTCTCAAGGCTACCTCGTGTTGCCATTCCCACATCTTTCCAACCTGTCCATGCAGTAGCAACCGCTTGAATGGGCCTCTTACTTGCAGACAATCGCGCCATCTCGGCGTCAAGGACTGAATTAGCAGCAGCATAATCACTCTGTCCACCATTACCTAGTCTTCCAGCAACACTGGTGAAGCAGACCGCTGTTCTCAATGAATCACCACTAGATTCGGCAGCAGTAGCCAACGCCTTCCATCCATCAACCTTGATTCCAACAACGGTATCGAATGTCGACCAACTCTTCTCGGCAACCAATTTACTGTCTTCAATACCTGCTCCATGAATGATGCCTGTCACTGGACCCAGTTCTTCCGCAATCTCAGTCAATGTAACAACATCTGTGACATCACAGGCACGATAGATGGCCTTGTTGCCGGTTCTCCTGATTGTAGCGATGGTGCTGTGGATGTCTCTACTCCTGAGATATGGTTGCCAGGCATTGTTCCACTCAACCATCGAGACCTTGCCCTCAGCATTGCTCGCAAGCAACTCTTCACGCAGTTCCATCTTCCGTTCAGCAAGTTGTTCCTCACTCCAATCAAGCCACTGGCAAGGTTCTTCCAGCAACTTGGTACGACCAAGTAGAATGAACATCGCTCCAGCGTTCCGGCTGGCTTCAGAAATTCCAATGATTGAAGAGGAAGTGACGCCTGAACCACCACCACTGACCAACCACACATCATCTGATTGCAATGGATTTCGCTCACCAACCAACTCTTCATCAAACATTACTAATTTCCAGCGTCGAAGATCCTTATCGATTCCAATCTCGACCTCGCCACCGTGTTGTAGAATATCATCGACCAAAAAGGGCGCAATAGATTCTGTTCTCGTAGCAACTTCAGGATGAACATCCCATGCTCTACAGCGAATTTCTGGTCGCTCATGAGCATATGACTTGATGATTCCAGAAGCACCACATGCCAAGGAATTGAATCGCTCCCCGATATTTCCATGCCTTCCGTCGAGAGAGGAAAGTGATGCAACAAATGCAGATTCAGAAGCATTCAATTGTCCATCAAGATATTTCAGAAGTCCAAACAATGAATGATTTGCCAATGAGCCTGCACGAGAAGAGGCAGAAACATCCCATGGCGAGCCTGACAACTGAATCGGTGCAAGATGGATGATTCCTCTTACTCCATCCACCTGCTCACACATCTCTGCAATCTGACTTTCATCTGATGGGTCAACTCTGAATACCGTGCGGCCAGCATGTTCCTCCTTCACCAATTCCTTGCGATCCAATTCAAAGGATATTCGCAATGCTGAGGCTCCTTTTTCCTCAATAAGGTTACAGACTTCTTCCGATATTCCGATGCCATCGTCACTCACTACCACTGTCCCACTTGATAGAAGAAGCAAGTCTCGTTCAATCTCAGCCTCTTCTACTTCAACCTGCCAGCGCCGAACTCCTGCTCTTGGGCTGGTCTGCAAAGTGACTTCCTGCGATTTCTCTTCAAGAGCCACCTGATTCACTAAAGGGGGATCATCCCCCTTCAGATCTTCAGCACCTGCTACAAGTTCTTCACGTTTGAGATATCGATTCCCATCATCGTGGACCTTTGAAGCTTCAACTAGAGCCTCGGCATCTTCAAGTCCATGTTCAGCCAAAACCTGAGCCACTACATTCTCAGAATATCTCCACGTCATTTTTGTATTCTTCAATTGTTCAGCAGCAGCCTGTAGCTCCTCTCGCTTGAGATAGCGATTTCCATCATCATGCTCCTTCGCTGATTCAATCAATTCGTCGCGGTCATCAAGATGGAATTCTGCAAGAACCTCATCAACTACATTGTCTGACCAACGCCATGGAATCTCGTCGCTGACACTCTCTTCCACCACTGGCGCAGTTTCTATCTTACCTCCTTTCATACGTACGATATATTCAACGAAATGATTGAGGGATGGATGCTCGGCCAGGCTGAATGTCTCATCGATTGGCAACTCGAACATTTCTCTGATATCGCCCATTATCTCTGCTTGTTTGACTGTATCAATTCCCAATTCACCTTCAAGATCCTGATCCAATTCAATGAAATCCGCAGGATATCCTGTATGTTCCACCACTACTTCGACAACTGAATCAGCAACACTATCTCTCTCAAGGCTCGCAGTAATATCGCCAAGGTCACTCGCAATCTGAGCAGGTGGTGATTCAGATTCCTCCTTGAGTTTGGACTCTGGTTCGAATGCTGGCTCAGGTTCTTCCTCCTGAGTGATATCTGGCTCTATTTCACCTATGCCATCCTCAGGGTCCCATTCCTCTCCTTGGACACCTCCATGTAGATTCTCATCGCCATCCAGATAAGCCACGAGTTTTCCATTCAATACCTTGAGTTGAAGATCTTCTGTTCCCGCTAATTCACGATTCCACTGCATCAGCCTATTCATATCGATACGAGAGCCTTCGACTTCACAGGCTTTCCAGAATGTGATGGCAATCTGGCTTCCAAAACCTGCTGCGAAACGAAGACCAAAACGCATACCATCATGATCGCCGCCCTTGCTGAGGTTTAGATCACCCAACTCAGGATCTACCTCCTTGTGATTGGCTATTGGTGGGGCGCGTCCAGTATGTAGAGCATGAATCATTGATGCATCCTCTATTCCGACGCCCATTGGATGTCCTGTGAATCCCTTGGTGTTTGAAATGACCAATGAATCAGTCGAATCACCGAACGTCTCTCTTAGTGCCCTTACCTCAGCCTGTGCGGAACCTCCACGTGCAGGCGTGTAAGTCTCATGACTGTAGAAGAACGTGGACGGAGCGAACTTCTGACGATCCAATCCCCACCTATTCTCCATCTGAGTGACGAAATGGTTGACCTCTCCCGCTACATGCTCAACATCCAATCTAGTTCCATGGAATGATGAATTCGCTATGTGAGCCCCAAGCAGTTCCGCATAAGCCTGCACTCCACGTTCAGCAGCATCACTCTTCTTCTCAATAACGAAAGCGGCAGCCCCCATTCCTAGAATGAGACCATTCCTGCGCTTATCGAAAGGAAGAGCCGCCTCTTCGATATTATCACTCGTCGAAGCAGCACCACTTGCAGCGAAACCAGAACCTATCCACTCCCATAGGTCTGGACCCGTCACATTGTCTGCGCTGATGATGACAACTCGGTCACAACGATTTGTAGCCAGCCAGTCTTCTGCCACAGAGAAAGCGGCAGCAGTAGATGCACAAGCCAGATTGATGGTGGTATTCGGGCCTCTGATTCCAGTGTATTGAGCGAATTGGGAATGACCCATGTTCAGTACTTGGAACAGGTATGATCTATCGAAGTGCCCTTCACCATCATCTCCACCTTTTGCACAGTGCTCAACGGTCTTTGCCGTTCCTGGGAAACAACAAGCAAAGATGACCCCTGTTCGATTTCGATAGGCCCGAGGAATCTGCCAATTTGTAATCAATCTCAAACCGCCCTTCCCGACTTTTTCTTCAGGAGTCAATGGTATTCCAGCATCCCTGAGAGCAATGAGTCCTGCCGCAGTAGCCAATTGTGTAGTGGTATCCCATGACCTGGCAATCTTCGCATCAACTCCGAATTCTTCTGTGATATCGAATTCTCCAGACATACCTGCAAGTTGTGGAATATCGCTGAATTCTTCTGCAGCCTCCATCCTTGCTTGACCGTCTCGACCCTTGATCAAACGAACGATGTTCTTATCGAGAATCTTCTGTTTGTATTCATCAGGAACCTCTCTCAAACAAGTTTCGCCCCTGACCAGTTTCTCAAAGTTGTCGTCGTCGAAAACCTTGCCCTCACCTGGGAGACCAAGACTGATGCCAGTAACCACGAAGGGGTCATTATTCCTCGCATGGAATGGGTCTTTTTCGACGAAAACCTTCTCGACAACATCTGCTGAAGATACGGATTCTACAGTGGGTTGTTTCTGAAGATTGTGAGTGGAACTAGACGCTTGGAACGATGATGGTACTCCTTCCACCCAGACACATATCTGAGCAGCGGTCTTGATCGTTGATGTATCGAATGATGCATCAACCCTGCCTTGTTTCTCAAGCGAATTGAAGACAGACTCAATGATTTGTTCTGAGAGGCCGAGTCCAGTCCGCAGGTTCACATTACCACGGCACATGCTAGGAGGATATCCACTGACACCGGATAGGATGGTAGAAATCCATTCAATCTCCAATTCCTCTGAACTTGTTTCCTCTATCTGGGTTGTTGACTCATCTTCCACCGGAATTGTCGTTTCCTTCACTGGCATTGGGTCTGATGCTGTTGCCGAAATAACAGGCTGTGCTGATTGAGAAGCATCTTCTTCCCAGACTTCCAATGGACCTGCACGGAACGCATCTGTGAGCAGAGGTGAATCTGAACGAGGCCAACGATATGGTCGCCCTGCAATCGCCATTTCAGCCAAAGAATTGAACAGGGAAGGAATCCCTCCTAACTTAGGATGATTGGTCATTATCGAGATGTGTGGTTTATTATCGAGTATCTGCGATGCAAACATTGTGAGTGCCCTCTTGGGTCCAACTTCAATGAAAAGACGTGCACCCGAGGCATACATCGTCTCAATCTGTTTGGTCCATTCGACCGCACTGGCCATCTGCGGTGCTAGTTTATCCAGAACCTGTTGTTTCGCAGAGCGTTCAGGGTCCCTGCTCATTGGATAGAACTCACCGTCGACATTCGAGGTTATCGGAATCTCTGGAAGATTAATCTCCAGCCCTTCAAGGAAACGACGTAATGGTTCTGCTGCCGGCTCAACTATAGTGGAATGGAAAGCATGGCTTGTTTGTAGGATCACACAATCTATGTCAAGTCCTTCGAATCTACGCATCACTGCCTTGACCGAGGGGGTATCTCCTGCTATCACCGTCATCTTTGGTGAATTCTTGTTGGCAGCGATGACATAACCTTCTGCTGTTTCAAGTACGTCTGCGATTATTTTGTAATCAGCGGTCACAGAAGCCATGATTCCTCTGTCTGAAATCTCCACGGCTCCCATCTCAGTACCACGTGCAGCTGCAGCCCTCAACGCCCCATCCATCCCAAGGATTCCAGAAACCATCAGCGCAGCATATTCTCCGAGGCTGTGCCCTGCAACCATATCCGGACTTCTTCCATGGTCAGCCAAAATCTGATTGATTGCTAGATCAGCGGTCAACATTGCAGGCTGAGTATACTCGGTCTGCTTGAGTTTCTCCTCCGCCTCAGAGCGCTCCTGTTCATTCAATCCACTCCGCAGAACGAAACTTGACAAGGTCTCGCCATCCAGAATCTCAACCATTGTTTCATCAGCCCGTTTCCAGACCGCCGCTACTCCGGAGAATCTCTTGCTCAAATCATGCGTCATGCCAACATATTGACTTCCTTGTCCAGGAAACATATGTGCAATCTTTGCTTGCTCTGGAAGAGGTGCTTCATCTGTGATCAATACCCCTTGAGATTTGAGGAAGCCCCACTTATCTCGTCCGTCGATGGTTTTCAGTGCCAGCGTTGTTCGCTTGTCAAATTCTGCCCAGGAGGAGGCGATTACAGCAATCCGATATCCTTCACAAGTGAATCCTTCGCTCATCGCAGCCAATTCCTTGGATAGCCGGCGCCCTGATGGATCATCATCAAAAGTAGGACCTGCAGAAAGCAGTTCTTCTCTGACTTGCTTAAGTTCCTCCTTCAGACTAGGAAGATCATGAGATTCCAATAACAGAACCCCTCCTTCAATCTCTTTCAATTCCTCCCAGGTCATGCTCGGTTCCGCAGTAGGGTCAAGAATACTGGAGGCTTGAGTGGGTCTTCTCGCCTTGGAAACAATTCCGGATGGCAGCGATGGGGCCTGTTTGGTCTGACTCGTTGTTGAGTCCACAACCGGCTGAGGGCCATTCAGGAAAGTAGCCCATCTCTGACGCCATTCCACTGCAAGACCAAGATGGAACTTCTTGTCAAACTCCTCGATGACAATGTGCCAATTGGTGCCACCAAATCCGAATGCTGAAACCGCTGCCCTACGAGGCTGCGTACCAAGTCTGTCCCACTCCTTGGCATAGGTTGGAACATAGAATGGAATCGAACTCCAATCAACGGTTGGATTAGGAACTTCAAAACCAGCACTTGGTGGAATGATTCCTTTGCTGACTGCACTAATGGTTTTCAGCATCCCCGCCATGCCGGCTGCTGCCTTCAAGTGTCCAATCTGGCTCTTTACAGAACCAACTGCAATCTCCTCTCCTGCAGGAGATTCATGCCACAACTTGCGCAAAGTTCCCAATTCCATGGCATCTCCAACCTTGGTGGATGTTCCATGTGCTTCGACCAAACCTACGGTTGCTGGACTGAAACCTGCTTGCGAATATGCGCGAGCAAGTGCCTGCATCTGACCTCTTTGACTAGGCGCAGTGATGCCCTTACCGCGACCATCACTACTGGCCCCGATTCCCCTGATGACTGCATAGATGTCATTTCCATCCTCTATGGCATCATCGAGTCGTTTCAGTACTAGAACTCCTGCACCTTCTCCCATGACGAAGCCATCGGCTCGAGCATCGAAAGGAGTAGAATGAGTTGGAGATAGAGCACCTATTGCACTGAATTTAGCGTATGTTGCAGGATCCATTGTACGGTCACTGGCTCCGGCAAGCATGAGATCGACCTGCCTTGATTGCAACATTCTACAAGAATCCAAGACCGCTGACATCGATGAAGCACACGCAGCATCTGTAGAATGATTAGGGCCCTGTAAATCGAGGAGGTTGGCTACTCTACCAGCCATTACATTGGCCAATTCCCCAGGCATTGTGTCCTCATCAATCTCTGGCTTACCCTCACTAATTGCCTCTTTCAACAACTCTCTTCCCTCTTCAGGCATGCCACCAATCTCAACAGCCTGACGTGTGAATTGGTCTACCCATACTCGATGATTTGAAAGATTTCTGAATTCACCTCCCAATGCATTGGCAATCACTACTCCAGTCGAAGCATTTGGTAGTTTGAATCTATTTTCTTCGCCGAGATAGCCAGCATGCTCAAGAGCTGCTGCAGAGGCTGTAACTGCCCATTGCTGACAGATATCTATCTGCCCGAGAGTCCCTGGCGGCACTTTCCATCGCCGCCAATCAAATTCGTATCCTTCAATGAAAGCACCGATCTTAGCATAGGTCTTGGCATCCTCAACATCGCCAGGAGACCCTGGTGCCCAAAAATCGTCAACCTTCCAACGCCCTTCAGGTATTTCCTTGATAGATACTCTCGCGTTCAATACATTGTTCCAGAATTGTCCGATGTCTTCTGCATCAGGCATGATGCATCCCATGCCAACCACCGCAATCGGTTCAAATGGACCTTGGGCAATTCCTTCCAATTCTGATACGTTGGGTTCTTTATTTGACATTAATGACACCTCACATGACATTCTCGGGAACCATGGTCGCAGAATAACCTGCATCGACATGGATTATCTGACCAGTCACTCCTCCGGACAAATCAGATGCTAGCCAAGCCGCGCAACCTGCCACATCATCCTGATCCACATTTCGACGAAGCGGAGCATTGGCCTCCACGTGTTCAAGAATCCTGTCAAACCCAGGAATCCCCCCTGCTGCAATGGTCTTTATCGGGCCACTGGAAATCGCATTGACCCTATGTCCGTACGGACCAAGATGGCAGGCTAACTCTCTGGTCCAACATTCCAATCCAGCCTTAGCAATGCTCATGATTCCATATGAAGGTACAAATCGTGTGCTGGCAGCATAGGTCAAAGTTATGGTCGATGAGTTAGGGTTCAAGTGTGGTAAAGCATGACGTAAGCATCGTTGCAGGCTATGCGCAGAAACTGTCATCGCCGTATTCAATGCAGAGCCTTCAACGAAAACAATTGGGCGATCGAAACATTCGCGAGGAGCAAAACCGATGGCATGAATCATGATATCTGCCTTGAGTCCAGGATTCTCTTTTGAGAATGCTTCGAAGAACTCAGCAGTAGTCTCATCCTCAGTCACATCCAGTGGATAAAATCCCGCTATAGCATCCAATTTGTCCTTGAGCAATAGCACCCTACTCATGAAACGCTTCTGATAGCCAAGATACAGAGACACTCCTGCCTCTGCCAATCTCTTGCATATTCCCCAAGCGATGCTATCTTCACTCGCCACTCCAAATACGAAAGCAACCTTCCCTTGTAATCCCAGCATACGCACACCTACCCTATGGGTAGGTGTTGCTCACCACACCCCGTCCTTGACTCTTGGGGTAGTAAAGGCTCCGCAATACAACGTTTTGGAAACTTTTCGGCGAAGGAGTGGTGTAATAATAACATCAGAGTTCGAAATCGAAATCCTCGTCGTCCCAGGCATCAACACCGCCGCCACCCTTTTTACGAGAAATCTTGAGTACAACTATCAACAGAACTAGAACACCTACCAATCCGCCTCCAGCGTAGATCAGCATTTGCTTATCTTCCTCACTCAAATCTTCGGTCAATCCTCCAAATCCACCCTCTGATGGAACCTCGATGGAGACTTTCGCATTCTCATCTTCAGTTTCGAATTGCTCACCTCCCCATTCAGCACGAGCATACATCTTGGTGGTGAATTCTTTACTCTTCTCAAAATCATCGGACACGGTGCAACTCATCACATCTTCATCAAAATAAGCCCCTGGTTGCATCAATGATTCGAATGGCAATTGTGAACATTCAACACCCATTGCTGATAACTCGGCAGTATTTCTGATTTTGAACATCATTTCAATCTCTACATTACCAATATTCCTGACTTTGGCACTGATGTTGAATGTCTCTCCAGGCTTACTGTTCAAGGTGAATGCTGTAGCTGAATATTCGAGATCAATAAAACCCTCAATCTCAGCATCAATATTTGCAGTGGTAGTAGATTGGAATTGTTCATTCAACGGTGCAGAACCCAACTTGGTGACGGTTGCATTAAATTCAAACCCCGTCCTTTCAACTGGGGTTCTGATATCAGCACTGAAAGTGATCGAAATTTCTTCAGTGGCACCCGCAGCAATAACCAGATTCTGATCTGACAATGATGTACCAATGTTAGTTGAGGTGTCTTCATCATCTGTTGAGATTGTTAACTCAACCGTTTTTTCATACATTGCCCCATTCTCAACCTGACAAATAATGGATTCTGAACCACTTGAACCCGGGCTTACGTCCAAAGTCACAGGGTTGGAGGTTGATTTCTCACATTGAAGAGTAACTTCTACCTCGAATTGTGCTTGCGCTTCAGCAGTAGTGAAGTTCAGAGCAAAGAGGCAAACAATGCTCAGCAGCAACACGCGATTGACTGTCCGCACATCACTCCCTGCCAAGCCTCCATCATATGCTTGTCGACTTGGTGAAATGGCGATTATTCGCTCTCTCCATACAGCCGCAGTGGAATTTCATGATGCGCCAACCAGAGTTCCTCTTCGTCCAAACCCGCCGCTACTAGGGCCTGTGTACGCTTGGGCACTGTCTTGGGGCCAAGTACTGCCCCCGGTCTCTTGGCATCATCCATGTAATCAGTTTCCATTACAAAACCATCCTTACAGTCGGCAATGGTAGCCATGATTGTCTCGACACTCCCCTTTCCTACAACTACAGAAGGAATAAGTCCAGCAGTGGTGGCCAAGTCAACCTCTGAAGGAGCGTGATGCCTGACTAGGCGAGATGGCGATAATCCACACTTTTCAGCCATGGCTGCAAGGTCTGCATAAGTCGATGCGCCGTCTCCTTCGACATGTAATTGTAAAGTGAGATTCTCTTTAGCGGCTTTTTCCATGGTCCAGGACAACAACTCATTGGCCTCAGACCAGACATCCTCCTCCACCGCCCAATGCGGCCTTCCAACCTCGCCCACTGCGCAAGCTTGACCCTCATTACAATACTCAATTGCCAACTCTACTGCATCAACGTACAACTCAGAAGCAACTTCACTGCCCAATGCCTGCCTCTGATGAGCCCAACTTGCTGGATGCGGTCCAAGGACTACTCTGACTCCAAGGCCCACTTCCTTGCGGACCTCTGATGCCATTGCCAGAGTGTCATCATATGCAATTCTCCATCCATCTAGGGAAAGAGGCAAGTCCGAAAAATCTGGCTTATGAACAAGGACCAAGTCAGTTCCACCTGCACGCTTGAAATCAAGTGCTGCATCAAGGAATCTATGCCCTCTATCGAGATGAAAATGATTGTCCAGAATAGGCCCCGTCCAACGACCCTTGTCGATGAGCATGGAATCAATCCTCTACGAACAGACCTTCAGATTCGAACTTGTCTCGCCAGTGTATCGCAGCCATAGCAACCAGATTGGCATGTCTGGAATTGGTCGTGATTGCTCTACCATTGGGCCAGACCAATAATTCAAGGTCATGGCGCTGGTCATCGATTCTCAAACATCCTAGTGCTCCATCGACCTTCGACTCGGTGGCATAGATAGGTGCTCTTTCAATATCTAAGGCCTTTCCAAAATCAAAGGAGGCTATCACCGGGCCTTTCTCCGAACTTAGACCCTCATCACTATCCCCCATTCGAAGAAGAAATTCTCTCACTGCGGCTCTTGCTGCTTGAGGCTGTACAGTTCCATGAACGACGATTCGCCCCTTCTTGTCGACCAGTATAGTTGCTCTTGGCCTTTCCAGAACATGAATGACATACTCCCCACTTCTGGAAGCACCCAACTCATCCACTGCTTTGTCAGGATCTATTGGTGTAGCAGGAATGAAACGAATAAGTTGAGTCTCAACCTGTACTTGAGGTGCATCAACTGTCGACATCTTCACTCCTCCTCCTCGTCCGAGGAAGTTCCGTCTATTGCGGTTTCCGGCTCAACCCCGGAATCAAGAATCTCAACCAATTCGGTGATCCTGACCTGTAGTGACGGTACCATCAAGGTCGCTTCGGTTCCAAATCGAGACCTCAAGTCGGCCATTGCACCACGCAGTCTGGAAGCGATTCTTTGATCTCGTTCGAGCCGTAATTCAGGCGAAAGGCTCTCCTCCAACAACCACCACCAAGACGCTGCCAAAGCAGAAGCCACCTGTAGTTCCATCGGACCATCAGAAGGAGAAGATGAGTATCCTTTGGCGACCTTCAGTAACTTGCTGAACCTTCGACCTTGACGTGGAATCTTCAACAAAGTTCTCCATCTAGTCAATTGATCAGCTTCTCTCTCAAGGTGGTCAACCCAGTCTTCATCATCCATCGGGGGCTCCAGATGATAGACAGGACGGTCGTGCTTCTTTGCTACTCTTAACATACGCCATGGCTCCGGGTCTGGGAATCTCCCTGCGGTGACATCATCCAGCAACATCAATCTCTCTAGATACAACTGAGTTGCACCACCACCAAGCATTGCCTCGGTCAGATTGATACCTGCACTTTCTTTCTCTGAAGCCTCTTCAAATTCCCATGCGTCAATATCTTCCTCACCGGCAAGCAGAGCAAGACCATCCCATGAGGCTCTTGGACGCATCACCTGAGGATATACTACAGTAGGCAAGACACCGTGAAACAGTATGCGACCACCGTCTGGGTCCATCCAGACTTGATCCTCCCAAGAGAGGACTGCATCCATTGAACTCAACCCTGACTGCGAACCCAATCGCGCAACTGATCAACAGACCAGCCCATATCGAAGTAGCCTTGAATCGTTTGCTGATCCCATTGTGGGAATTCAGCCAAAGCCTGCTGCATCTCTGGTGAAATACCGCCACTGGGAGCACCATATCCGCCGTAGCCACCACCAGCATGGTCGTATCCACCACCGCCGTAGGACTCTTCACCGCCGCCACCGTATCCCTGTTGGGTCTCATATGGCAAAGTGGGGTATGCCTTGTCATCTTCATATTCGAATTCATCATATTCTCCTTCACTACGCCCACGTAGAACCAAAACAACCACGACTAGGACTAGGATTCCTATCAAACCGCCAAGTACTGCCAATATCATACCTACTGGCAGTGAATCATCAGCATTGGTGGCGAGACTGATATCGTATGTCTGTCCAGCATTGATACTGGTATAGATCAATTCGCCTGTAGCATTATTGGTGATCTCGAAGTGAAGATTAGCCTTTGCCTCTCTGAAAGGCTCGATGTCGACTTCCAAGTTGTGAGTATTAGAACCAAGTTGACCATCAAAAACTCCAATCAGCGGAGTGGTGACTATCTTCACAGTGGCTCTAGCGCCATCACTAGCAGATACCACCTCGATCTTCATCTCCAATGTTCCTTCTGTATTACCATCATTTCGAACTGTGATGTCAAGCTGTACTGCTTCTCCTACTTCTGGAGAATTCGGGTACATCTTGAATTGAGTTATTTCGAATTCTGCCTGTTCATAGACCACCTCATATTCACTGGTCCATTGGTCCTGAGTCCCACGAATCGGGTTCTCATCAGAACCCCCACCTGATAACCCAAGTCCTGCTGAGTCATGGCCTGTCACCCAGAATCGCAGAATCACATTCTGAAGTTGCTCCTTGCTTGGCAACTCAAACTCATCTGGCCATAGATCGATACACTCTGCTTTATCATTCTCAGCAATAATCTGGTCACCGCCACCGACGAGACTCAGATTCTTGGATTGAGCACCCCCATAGTTAGCCTCAGCATAACTCCAGTTCTCACCATTCTGGAAATACATCCAATGAACATATATTGAATGCGGATCCAAGCGCTCTGTCTCCTTGATCATCAACTGAACATTAACACAATGAATCGACGAAGATGGCATGATTCCATCTCCCAAGGTAGCACCTTTGGTATCGGTAGCTTGCCATGTATTTGCCAAGACTTCTGGGGCAGTACTGTCAACCTTGATCTTGAATTCCTGTGTCGCTGTAGTATGATCAACAGCACCTTCAGGAAGACTACTTGGGTCTACATTGAAGGAATAATGGAATTCATTGGTCTTGCTCGGTGCTGTCAAGTTGATAGCGAAAATACCGCCACTGAACTCATGATAGGTTGTCTCTCCAGATAACTGCTCATTTCCACTGGAATCTGCAGACGCATCTTGACGGACCACCTTCATTGTCATTGTAATCTCTGGGTTCACCACAACACTCGGGTATCCATCCTTGAATGCATATTGACCGGTGAACTGGACAGTATCTCCCGAATAAACATAATCAGCACTTGAGCCACTTCCAAAACTGTAGATGTTTGACGTGATGAAAGGACCGGTCATATCTTCTAGATTCAACGAAGTGGTATCAAGAAGGAAACCATCACCATATATCCAACGTTGCTTGTAGCGGCCACCAGATTCTGTCAAAACAGAAGAAGGATTGTTGGGGTCGAGATCCTTGACTCTCACCTGTGGTGTCATGACCCCAGTCGCAGTAGGACAATTCCAATCCAATTGAATCGGCATATCCAACATGAATTCTGTCTCAAATGGATCTATCAAAGATTGACCATTTCGACGAACCATCTGGGTTCCATTGCTATCATTTGAAGCCTCGATGACCTCAATCCACATACTATTGCTGTGCACCGTATGGTTTCTTGGATAATATGTAAGAACCATGTCATCAGGAACTCCTGGGTTAAGGTCTATCTCAAATGAAAAAATATCCCTCCAACCATT
>JASMHR010000017.1 GCA_030750665.1 Candidatus Poseidoniaceae archaeon | reverse complement strand
CAACTCTGATCATGGACCTTTCGTCTATAATCTAGGTGATGGCAAGGAAGGTAGAGCTGTAGTCTGCTATGGAAGCGGCTCATGGGAGTACCACACCTATGCGGATAGTTTGAGCAGATTCAATGAAGAGAGTCTATCGGTATCTGGCACCATCTACGGCACCTATCTTCGTTTCCTTGCAGAAGTATGAACATCGTAGCATTGAAGGAGATGAGCAGAGACGCAGGTGCATGCCAAAGAAAGCACACGCCAGTCACATTCTAGTTCCCTCCAAGGCAGACGCATTGAATATCATGAGAAACATCTCTTCACTGAAGGAGTTCCAACGCTATGCGACCAAGGTCAGTAAGTGCCCGAGTTCTCGCAAAGGTGGCGACCTCGGCTCATTCCAGTCTGGACAGATGGTGCCCGCCTTTGAGAAAGTAGTCTGGGCCACAGACATCGATACCTGCAGTGAACCAGTCCGCACCCAGTTCGGATTCCATCTGATCTGGGTACATTCCCGCGATGAGTGATTCGATGTCAGTTACAGTAGGGCTGGAGGCCTACAGGCTCAAAGCAGCGCATGGAGCATTCGATTGGGAGCACGAAAAAGAACAGACATTCGTCGTCTCAATCTGGGCGACATTGAAGGATGAGGTACGTGGCAAGAATCTCGAGGCCACCGTCGACTACGGAACTCTACAGGAGTGGATTGATGAAGCCTTCTTCAACATGCCAGCAGCGTATCTACTCGAGGAATTGGCAGCAAGACTTGTCGATATGGCTGCTGATGATTCCAGAATCTCCTCACTCAAGGTACGCATCGAAAAGCCAGATGCTCCACTTCCCCATTCTGGTGGACTTGCAGTAGTTGAGAAACTATGGCAACGATGAGATGAGAGGGGGAAGTTAATTCTCCCTCAATGCTACACACGTGGCATGGAAGAGCCCGTGGTCGGAGAGGTTTTTGTCCCCACCGTCGAGGAAGAGGGTGGCAACATCATCGGCCTTGGAGTATTTTCAAGTGAAAGCATCGCCATGAACGTGCTGAAGGATTACTTCAAGCATTCATGGAAAGGTAAGATACTCTCTGCCAATCTAGCAAGGTGGGAGGTCGACCTCATCGGTCACGATGGTTTGACTCTACTGGCCAAATGGTCCTGCCAAATATGTCCGATGTGTGAACGCCCAACGTTCTGGATAGATTTGGATCATTTCAGTGCACTTTGCTATGGTACCGCATGTGGGGCATGGATGGAGGATAATATCTACGAAGAAGATGTAATTGATATTGGAGTTCCTACGATTCGCTGGTTGCACCAATCTCGCTCTATCAAACAAGCAATGATTGAATTCCGCAAGAAGAAAGTGGAGATGCGGGCTGCTGCAGGAGACCATGATGATGATCTCGTCACTACAGCCATGGAAGATGCCAAAACGCGTATGGAGAGATTGATGCGCAAGGAAGGCCTGACCTCACTGGGGGATGCACTCGGAGCTGGCATCAGCGAAGAAGAATGATTCACATCTCTTCTATAGGAATGATTCCTAAAGCCTTGCAGCCAGTTGCCAGATATCTTCTGCTGACCTCGCATAACAAGAGATTGAGCAAACTCACCTCTCCATCCTTGAATACCGGATGATCCCTGTAGAACCCATTGAAAGAGGAGGCTAGATGCAATAATTGCCCAGCGAACAGATGAGGGCGGTGCGAATTGACTGCACCGGCAAGAGCATCATTATGGCGACCCAATGCCCTAAGTAGCGCTACAATCGAGGGAGAATCCGGTAATTGATTCCAGACCTGCTCCTCTAGACCTTGCTCAATCAATGCATCGATATCATGGCCGTCTTGTATGATTCTGCGCCGAATGGCACATGCTCGAGTGTGTGAATACATCAGGAAAGGAGCGGAATCACCTTCGAAATTGAGGGCTTCTTCCCAGCGAAAGGTGAATCCCTTCTCAGGGGCGACATTGATGATGTTGAATCGGACTGCGCTAGTGGCTACCGCAGTGGCAATCTCTTGCATTCGCTTCTCATCCATTTCACTTCCGCGCAATTGCTTGACTGCCTCAAGGGCACGAGTTTCTGCTTCATCGAGCAGATCATCCATGAAAACAACGTTTGCTCTACGCGTCGACATCTTTCCCTCAGGGAGTTTGATAAAAGCATAGAACACGACCTCAGGGGCTTTCGAGCCCACTTCCTGCAATGCTATCGATACCTGCATGGACTGCAATTTATGATCCTCGCCTAGAACATTGATCAAGCGGTCGCATTGATTCCATTTCCACTGATGATAGGCAATATCTCTGGTAGCGTAAAGACTGGAGCCATCTCCTCGACGAAAGTAGAAACGGGTACTTTTTCCCTTTACTCCTTTTGACTCCAATTCAAGATAATGAGCACCGTTCTCGGCAGTATCGTGCAAGGGGCTGTCCTCCAATTTAGACATGATTTCTGAAACACTTCCATCAATGACGAAACGGGACTCTTCAGTAAAGGTATCATATTCGATTCCCAGCCTTGACAGTGTCTCCAGCATTCCATCCAGAACCGGTTGGTAAGCCGTCCTGAATGATTCGAGAACAGATTCATCACCCTCTTCACTCAACCTGACCAATTCTCCAACCTTGGCATCGATTTCAGAATCATCTGATTTGAGGATATTCGCCGCTTGATACCATCTAACACGCTGATGGTCCTGCTTGTTGGCCCACCTCTGGTCAGCTGCTTCAATTCCAGCCTGTGAAAGAATGCGTTCCACATCATCATGCTCCAGATTATCCAAAGCCCAGGACAGTATGCCAACCTGTTTGCCCATATCATCGACATAATACTCGGCCATCACTTCATGACCAATCAATCTGTGAAGCCTGACCAAAGTGTCTCCAAGAATCGCATTACGCGCACGTCCCACATGGAACGGACCATTTGGATTTGCAGAAGTATGCTCGATGAGAACTTTATGGCCGCTTGGTTTTCCTCTACCGGCATCGTCTGAACAGCCTTCAGGAAACACTTGGTCTGCAATCCAACTCGGATCAGCCATGAAATTCAGATAGCCGTTGACCGCCTTCACCCAGAGTAAAGTTCGCTCTAAGTCACTGTTTTGTGACATATAAGTTTCTATCTCTGTACACAAGCGTTCTGCTATCTCAACAGGCGACTGCTTCAAGACCTTTGCAAAACTGAAACATGGCAACGCTATATCACCCTGAGCAGGCTCCCTTGCGGCAACCAGCATCTGTATCCAGGATTGAGAATCCAGACCTTGTCCAGCCATTACCTCTCCTAAGTGAGATTCAATGACTCGCTTCAACTCCTGCATGATGACACCTAACCTATACTATACCTCAACATTGCAGCCAATCCTCCGAACCCCTGGTAGAGCTGCAACCCTTCCTCTGTATCAGTGGAAACGAAAGATACTCCTGCAGAGGAACGTATCGCCATCTCTGTCAGTTCATCGATGAGATCCCTCTCTGCTACTTCTGAAACTGTTGAATCTGAACTACACTTGGTGCATGAAGGAAGAGCATCAATTCTACCGAGAGAGACTGTCCAATCAATTTTGCATACATTGCAATGCAAGTCGACCATCCTTTTGCGCAAGGATTCTGAAATGAGCAGATTGGAGACCGCTCCCTGTTCCAGTGCCTTACGAATCATGACTTCTCCATATGTTGCCTTAGGATAGGTCTGCATGACCTCCTTTAGGAATGAGTTCATCAATCGCCGCTCGGTATCTAACTCAATCTCCCCCATCAGGGAGCCGGCATTAACAACCAATTCCCTGACGCCACTCTCATTGGAATAACCAACATCAAAATGGGTCGCTGCAATCTTCTTGTGTATTTCATGATGGAAATATTCGTTCTTGACAACAAAATCCTTGGTCGCTCCCGGACCACCGATGATAATCGCTTGAATATCTTGTATGTTCGGTAGCCAATAATCGCTGGCATGTTCAGTGGCTCGCTTGAAGAACTTGTGAGCCGCTTCCTCTATCAGCCTCTCGAAACGTTGTGCTGATTGCCCCCCTTGTCGGTGCTTCCCCATGATGTTTGAGACCAGATGCTCCTGTACGTGAACCCTCTTTCCAGTGGCTATTCCATAAGCGGCTTCAGAACGATCGATGACGAAAAGACCGTATGAATTCCTGTCGATCAGCATCTCCTCCAACTGCCTCAATTCAAACACGGAATCGCATCTATAACGAAATGATTGCAGAGGTTCTGGCGGGTCATCGATGACCACATTCACCATTCTGGTCTTGTTGTTTCCAACGATGACTGCCCCCACGAATAGTGCTATTCCCCGTTCTCCAGCATTCTTGAAACGATTGAGGCTGGAAATTGCTGATTCAATAGCTCCCTGAACATTCTTCCGAGTTGATTTTGATTTGATGTTGGCTGCTTGACCGTGTTCATTCTGCAACAGCGAGCGAGCATCATGGACCTGACGGTCGGGAGGGATGATGACTGTAACCAACTCGGTCCCATAGCCCCTCATCTCCTGCAGGTCCTCAAGAGCCATCTTCAAACGCAGGCGACGAGCCTGCTGTTCAGTATCTTCAGCCATACAGACCCTCTATTCAATCGCCCACACTACGGCTTATCAGCCTGCCGCGTTCCACACCTACGGTGTGGCCGACAGCATCAAGACAGGGCTTTGAGTGGGAGTATCGTGGCACAGGTTCACGTAATCGCTCTGGGTGGGAGCCTGTTGCGCCCAGAAGAAGAGGAAAGCCGCGAGATGTGGTTCGGCCAACTCAAACAAATGCTGGTTCACCTTGAAGGACTGGGGGCTAAAGTTGGAATAGTAGTCGGAGGAGGAGCCCCAGCGCGAGAAGGTATCGAGATTGCGAGGAAGCACGTCTCCGATGAAAGAAGACTCGACGAAATAGGAATCGCTGCGACTCGTATCAACGCCACGATAATACAACAGGTGCTCTCTCAGATTGGCATTGATGTAGCACCTGAAATACCTCACAGCACAGAAAAAGGAGCGGAATTAATGCGGGAACACGCAGTTGTATGCATGGGAGGTACCTTGCCCGGCCATACCACCGATGCAGTTGCTGTAGGATTGGCGGCGGAAGCAGGCGCAAGTGGATGCATCATCGCTACCAACGTTCCCTATGTGTATGATTCCGACCCCCGTGAAAACCCTGATGCCATTCACTTCGAATCATTGACGATGAGTGAACTTGGAGACATCTGCGGAGTCGGAGAACCACTTGCTGCAGGTGCTTCCGCCGTGGTCGACCCCGTAGCTGTTCAAATTGCGATGAATGATTCACTTGGTCTTGCGATAGTCGATGGTCGTGACATGGAAAGGTTGGAGAACGCCATCCTCGGCCAGCGATTCAAAGGCACACTGGTCACTCCCTGAGGCGATGAAATGGTAAGTAAGGAGAAACTCAAACAAAAGGTCGAGAAGACCGCCAATGCTCTCAAAGGCGCTGGCAAGAAAGTTGTCTCTAACAAGAAATCGAGTTCGGGAAAAGGACGAAACAAAGCAGTGCAACTACACCGACACTGTCGAATGTGCCACGTTCCAATCGATCTCAAGAGAGACCCCCCCATCTGTGGAGAACAGAAATGTGATGATGATTGGGTCAAAAACAGAAAGAATGAGAAGATGGTTCGAATAGCCTTCTTCGTCTTTGCTGCAGTATTTCTGATTCCACTGATTCTCAAGGGATTCAGTGCTTTTTAGGTGAGTTCATGCGAGTAGTTCCAGCCCTCATCGGTTTGATTCTCCTCAGTGTAGCAATTTTTGGCGCCATCGGGTTATCCGGCGGCGGCACTGCAGAGGCTAATGTCCCTGCCTGCATACCCCCTGCTGCATGTGATGCTGGAGTCAGTCACGAAACCTTGGAGATTCCAAATATCGCAGGACTGCTCGATGTTTCTACATCAGTGCAATGGAGTGAAGGTTCAGCTTGGATTGGAGTCATCAAGGATGAACTGCCATCATCTTGTGAGTCATTGCCCAGCCATGTCAATTGCGATGAGGAGGAACTTGTTTTCGTCGCTGGTGGGCCGGGCTCAGGTGGCTCTTTCTCTTGGAATGCTGAGCCGGGGAGTTATCGTTTTGCTAGTGGTTCCAGCACAATTCAATCAAGCCTGAGAAGCAATACCATCGATTATACCTGGGATGCTGCTTTGGGGTCGGGGATAATGTACACATTGTTCGCCGTAGGCGGGGCATTGATGGTCTGGGGATTGAAACCTGATTCACAATGAAGAGTCTTCCAAATCTCTCCTATGCCAACCTTCAGGCAAATTCATGGGGTCTCCTTTTTGAACCACCATAATGTGTTCCATCATCAATTCGCGAAGACCTTCTACCCCGATTCCATCAATGACACTTATGATAGGATAACCTTCGTCGGTGCATGATAATGATTCTTCTCCCCATGACTCAGGCAGAGGGTCAAGAAGGTCGCCTTTGGATACACAGACCAGCAACTCATTCTCTCCAAGCAATTCACTGACCTCATCCAATAATCGCAACTGGTCATCGACATCACTGCCGCCCGACTCACTCAGATCGAGCAAGAACAGAACTAGACTACCAAGATGCTCGAGTGCAGCAATTGCCTGCATCTCGATGTCGTTCCTCTTTTCCATTGGCCTATCCAGCAGACCAGGAGTATCCACCAGTTGGATGCGAAGTCGGTTGGCATCAAAATGTCCAACGTGTAATCTCTTGGTGGTGAAGGGATATGAATTCACTTCAGGCTCACCACTGGAAAGGGCACGAATCAAAGCAGATTTGCCGACATTAGGAGAACCAGCAATGACGACACAAGGATCTGTTTGGTCTATAGATGGCAGTCTCTTGAGAACCTCTCTAGCCTCGTTCAACCATTTCAGGGACCCACTCACCTGAGCGATGATGCTTGAGATTCGACCATATGCCTCACGTCTGCATTCATGCATATACTCGATATTGGCTGTGCGGGTGACCTTCTTGGCGTTCTGAGATGATACAGACCTTATCTGACCAGCAGCCCATTGTAGAGAGGCGAGGTTCTTTCGATACATGTCGCAGCCTACCGCCGCCTCAATCATCGATTGGTCGAACAATGGCATCTGATCCAATGAAGGCCATTGATGCACCATATCCATCAAAGCATCATACAACGTGTCTCCAGAAGTCTGAATCATCCTCTTCATCTGCTTCCTAACCCGGAATGTCCTATCGGAATCATCGACCCTGTCGGCTGCTGCACGGGCCTTTGAGAACCCCTTGTCCAGCAATTCATTCCCGAACAGAACTGTGGGAACGCCCTTCCATCGTATCCGCATACATCTCCCATCCGCCGCGCGGGGCTACCCCTTTTCAAACGTCGACCTTTTACACCACCACCTGTTGAGACCGGTCGTAGGCGATGAAGATGGGTAGAAAACACACCAATGGACTACCAACATGGGCAAAAAACATGTGGGAAGAACTCGGTTCTCCAGAACTCGAAGGAATGGAAGCGGTGACCAGCGGTGATCTGCTGGACAGAAGATATGGTCTGCGTAGAGATGACCTCGTGGAAATGCTTCTCGATGCCAGAGCTTTGCCAGATGATAAGGAGCCGTGGCTGCGAGGAAGACTGGTCTCATCAGGGAAAATGACTGTGGAGATTCTTGCTGAAGATGGAAAACTACACTACATCTCCAGAGATGTGATTGTGGAAGTCATTCTAGTTGCTCACATGAGGCCCGCATATCTTGACGATGTTTAACTGATGGCATTCGAAAGAGAGGATATGAAGCGCCGAAACAAACTCAACGAGAAGGTAGAGAAGGAAGGCGAAGGCAGGGATGACACCCATCTGTGGGGGTGAGGCTCTGTCCCTTGGGGATTCGTATTTCAGGCCGAGGGGCTGCACAAATGAATCATCATGCAGACTTTGAATTGTCATGGGAGAAAGTCGTTGTCAAGATACGGGCCCACAACGTGGATGAGGTAACTGAACTTGACCATCAACTGGCGATTGCAATAGATTCCTTGAGGTGATGAAATGGTGCAAGATCCAAAAGGGAGAGGTGAACCAGGATTTGACAAGCATGTCTTCATCTGTGGACATCAGAGGGCACCTGAAAATCCACGTGAAAGTTGCAACGCTAAGAACAGCCTCGAAGTCATACGAACTCTGAAAATCATGACGAAAAAGGCAGGACTCAACGAGGTAAGAGTCCAGAAATCAGGATGCTTGGATTTCTGTGATAATGGCATCTCTTGTGTCATCTATCCAGAAGCAACCTGGTATACACTCGACGGTAGTCAGGAGCAACTTACAAGAATACTTGAGGAGCATCTGAAAAATGGAATAATCGTAGAAAACGCACTCATGAACATCAGTACAGATTCAGGCGAATGAACATGCTCTGCGTCGTGAGACTGACCTCATGATTATCAACCGGCTCATGTAGGCAGTATACAGTTGCAGTAGGTGTCGATGATGAAGGATGTCAATCTAGTGAAATGGTTCGAAGAAGTAGGTAATGGTGATACCGAGTCGGTAGGTGGTAAAGGCGCCTCTTTAGGAGAGATGTATTGTGCCCTCCGTTCCTCAGGAGTCAGGGTTCCAAATGGATTCAATGTCACCACCAGTGCCTACACTTCTTTCGTCGACACAAAAGTCCCAGATTCTACATGGGACAATGTGATTGAGCCTGAAGGCTGCGAGGATATCAGACGAATCGCTCTGAGCAAGAACTCATTGGCTGAAGCATTGGAAGGAGTGCTTGAAGGAATCGACCCATCCAACCACCTTGAATTACACGGTCGCGCTGCTTTGGCAAGAGCCCTGGTCATGCAAACACCAGTTCCTGAAAGCATTCGTGCTGCAATTTCTGAAGGATATTCGAGACTTTGTGAGGAATATGGCCAAGGGACTGATGTTGCAGTAAGATCCTCTGCAACCACTGAAGATTCCAAGGATGCTTCGTTTGCGGGTCAATATGAATCATTTCTCAATGTCACCGGTGAACGCTCAGTAATCATGCATTGGCGGAAATGTGTGGCAAGCCTGTTCACTGAGCGAGCTATTGGATACCAATTGGATAGAGAGATGAAGCCTTTGGATTCTGCTCTTTCAGTGGTGGTGATGAAGATGGTGCGTTCAGACCTTGCATCCTCTGGAGTCATGTTCAACATGGACCCAGATTCAGGCCATCGTGGCGTGATTCACATCGCCTCCTCATATGGTCTTGGAGAACTATTGGTCCAAGGAAGTGTGACTCCAGATTCATTCACGGTATGGAAAGAAGGAGTTCGCAAAGGTAACTTGGCAGTGGTGCACAGAGTTCTGGGAAGTAAAGATGTTCGAATGATATATGCTGATGATGGTATCCACGATGTGAACACCATCGAGGTACCACTGGATATGAGAAGAGCATGGTCACTGAATGAAGAAGAATGTCATGAATTGGCTAAGATGGCCTTGAGCATCGAAGACCATTACGGGCAACCCATGGATATTGAATGGGCCAAAGATGGCCAAAGTGGATTGATGTTCATCGTTCAAGCCCGACCAGAGACTGTTCATGCCAAGTCGGATGGTGCCAAGATGCTGCGCTATCTCATGGAACCTGCGCTGACTGAACGGCTGAAAAGAACTGGGAAGGTTCTGGCAAGTGGTCAAGCGGTGGGCAAGAGAATCGGCAATGGAAGAGTGCGAAAATATCGCTCCTATGGAGAAGTTCTAGACAAGAAGAGGTTGATGCAGAATCGATTGGTCGATGGAATACGACTTGAAGAAATTCCATTTGAAGAAAGAGTCTTCGAGGAAGGAGACGTTCTAGTGACTGAAATGACGACTCCAGACTGGGAGCCTCTGATGAAACAGGCTTCATTGATTATCACGCGCAAAGGTGGACGGACCTCACATGCTGCCATCATTGCCAGAGAATTCGGCATTCCCGCCATTGTAGGCTGTGCAACTGCCATGGAACTGGATAATCTCATTGAAGTCACTGGTTCATGCGCTGAAGGCGATATCGGTCAAGTCTATTCAGGGATACACCCTTTCACCATCGAAGAGATTTCCATTGACTCCGACCTGCAGTTGAACACCAAGATAAAACTCAATGTCGGATTCCCAACCAAGTCGCTGACCGATTCGCAACTACCAGTCGATGGTGTTGGGCTTGCGAGGATTGAATTCGTACTTTCTTCTGAGGTTCGAGTTCATCCTCTTGTCTTCGTTCACCATGGAGCACTGAAAGAATATCTTGAGAATGGCGCCATCACTCAACAATTGGAGCCCTATCGAGATGCTTTGAAAAGAGAAGACCCCGCTCTTGTTCAAGCTGCAGTAGAGGAGGTAGAAAGGCGCGCATGGTCCTATGAAGACAAACGTGGTCTATTCATTGACAAACTGAGGGAAGGGGTTGCCTTGATCTGTGCTGCTTTCTATCCACGACCGGTTCTGGTCAGACTCTCGGATTTCAAATCCAATGAATATCGTGAATTGCTTGGAGGTAGGATCTTCGAGCCTATTGAAGAAAATCCCATGATCGCTTGGCGAGGTGCATCTCGATACCTCGACCCTCTGTTCAAGCCCGCATTTGAGATGGAACTGGAAGCCATGACTTCAGTATTTCATGAATTGGGATTGGATAACTTGCAACTGATGGTTCCTTTCTGCCGCACTCCTGAGGAAGGAGAAGGGGTGAAGGAATTGTTGAATGAGAAGGGCGTAGGGCCGGACCATGGTGTCCCACTATTCGTAATGGTGGAATTGCCGTCCAACATCATCGAAGCTGACAGTTTCATCGAGAAGATGGACCTGCATGGTGGCTCCATCGGCTCCAACGATCTGGTGCAAACAATCTACGCGGTTTCTAGAGATGACCTAGAAGGATACCAATACCCCGTAGATGCTCGTTCTCCAGCAGTCAAGTCAATGATTCGACAAGTTGTGAGGGATTTCACCTCCTCAGGACTGGAAATCGGAATCTGTGGGCAAGCACCTTCTGATTATCCAGAGGATTTTCCCGCATTCCTCATAGAATGTGGAATCTCTTCCATCTCTGTTACTCCCGATACCGCAATGGCGGTCAGGATGTATGTCGCCGAAGCAGAGAAAGTCTCAGAAAACGTTGAATTCCACGAAGAATGGGCGGAGTGAACTCAAAGTTTGACCGGTCTGGTCGCACCGCAAGCCTGACACTTGAGCAAGGTTGTCCTGTCCTCTCTGATGAACAGAGTATCTGGAGCAGAACATTGTCCACATTTGATGTATGTATTGACGTAGTTAACTATCCTCTTCTTCAAACGCTTTGGAGGAATACGACCTTTGAAACGTGCACGAGGACCTTCTCTACTTCCACTGGTTCCCAATTCGTTGAGGATGTACTGAAAGACATGGTTCTCATCTCGGTCCATGTGGCTGACCACCTCGGCGAAGTTCCGGAATATGGTATTGGCTCCCTCGATCATTATCTGTGGTTCGGGTAGTGTCCAACGTGCCCTTTCACTGATATCGGTGGGGATGCGTTCACGCGCCCTGTCGAGCAGTTCCTCGTATTCGAACTCGGTCATCGTGGCGGGCCACCAAGCCTCTCGTTTAGGTCTTTGCCCAAGCAAGAAGGGTTGTTCCGAGTGAGCATGACCGATGTGTTCATGGACATCGGCTGTTGCCTGATACTCCGAGAAGTATGTCACTGAGCGTTGATGAATTGAAGAAGACGGTTGCCAGCCTCAAGCGCGAAGGCCTGAACTCGCAGCAGATTGCTGATGAATTATCGTTGTCTCAAGACACCATTGCATGGCTCTCCAGCAGCATTGAGGGCCAGGAACAACCTCAAGATATCCGCATCGGTTGGCGAACGATTGGTGTTCGCCCAATAAGGACTGAAGCAATGGCTTCTATCTTTGCAGATGTACTGCATGAGGAATTGGGAGATGATGGGGCAGATACCATCGTCGGCATCAGCTTGAATGGAATATTGTTCGCTCATGAAATCGCCAAGTTCCTCGATGTCGAAGTCTCCATTCACCGCAATGTCGATGGCGGACCTGGTCAAGGTTCTCTATCCAATAAATATGGACAGGTCAACGGAAAGAGAGTAGCAATTGTGGATGATGTTCTATCCAGCGGAACCACAATGCGTCGCACTATAGCAGCAATGCGGGAAATGGGAGCAGATGTTGTGCTCTGCATGGTACTTGTGAACAAGACCACACTCAATGAAATTGATGAAGTTCCATTGCGCGGAATGATACGCACCGTTGCGGTCTGAACACCGGAGTTGAGGCATATGCATTGGGCCGACTTCGCAGCGCAGAAGTTGGCTGAACGAGGTTCTGACCATGTCATCGCCACCGGAATCACACCATCTGGACATATTCATGTCGGCAATATGAGAGAGGCATTGACTGGAGATATGCTGAGAAGAGCCTGTAGTGATGCAGGACTCAATGCTGAATTGATCTATATAGCAGATAATGCCGACCCTTTGAGAAAGGTCTACTCATTCCTTGATGAATCATATTCACAATACATTGGACATCCACTGGCCAACATCCCATCGCCTGATGAAAAAGGAAGACCAGAAGGGGACCTCTCCTATGCTCAATATCATCTAGAACCATTTCTAGCAGCCCTCGATGAAACCGGCGTCAAGGTAAGGGTGGTCGATAATCATCAATCCTATCTGGAAGGGAAATATTCTGAATATGCAAAGAAAGTCTGTGATTCCAAAGAAATCATCAGAGAGATAGTGGAAAGAGTGAGTGGAAGAGAGCTGGCAGAGGATTGGTTCCCCTACAACCCGATGGATTCGCAAGGAAGCATGGATGGTGTCAAGGTCACATCGTATGAATGGCCTTACGTGAATTGGGTAGACAGCCACGGAATAGAGGGGCGTTCTGACCTACGCGTCGGAGAAGGTAAACTACCCTGGAGGATCGAATGGCCAGCCAAATGGGATTGGAATAAAGTGACTTGCGAACCATTCGGCAAAGACCATTCAGCAGCCGGAGGTTCTTTTGATACCGGAAAAGAGATTTGCAGGATCTTCGGAAATGAAGCACCGATGAGTCTACCATATGAGTGGATTTCTCTGAAAGGTAAAGGTGCAATGTCAAGTTCTACGGGAGTGGTACTAACCGCCCGTGAACTCCTTGACATCGTTCCACCATCCATCATGCGTTATCTGGTAGCTAAGAATAAGCCGAAAAAGGCTATAGAATTTGATGCTGGAGAAGGTTTGATTGACCTTGCTGATGAATTTGAACGCGGGCAGAATAACCTTGGTGAAACAGATACAGAAAATATGAACAAACGCCAAAGAGTAGCATTCGAGACACATCTAGGTGCCATGCGATTGAGTCAGATCAACGAAAAGTCGGACCTTGTATCTTCGAGTGGTGGTGTTTCATTCAGACATCTATCGATGCTGGCCCAAATTAAGAATGCAGATTCAGCAGTTTGGGAATCGCTCTCGCGAACCCATGGAATTGACTCAGGTTCTCCAAACCCTGTTCTGATTGATAGATTGAAGCGTATGAGAAACTGGATATTGGGTGAACAATTTCCTGCTTCTGCTAGAATTTCTCTGCGTGAAGAGATTGAACCAGACTGGGCAAAGGATTCAGAACCTGAGACTGGAGCATTTCTCAATCGACTGTTTGAGAGTTCGGGCCAAATTGATTTCACTGAAACTGGTATCGCCTCATGGGTGAGAGAAGCAATCGCTTCCTCAGCAATTGACAATAATAATGCATATTCCACACTATACAGGCTGTTTCTTGATGCAGATGAAGGGCCCCGGCTGGCGTCTCTATTATCTGCAATGGACCAAATAGAGGTTTTCTCGATTCTTGAGAAAGCAATAGAAATGCTGGGTTGAAGCAAGTTGTCTGTTTTTCGCCATTTTAGACTGAAGGTAACCATCAGACTTGAATAGCCTGAGAAGTGCTCAATGCTTCATGGCCGGCGTACACTGCCCAACCTGCGAGGCTCTGGTCGATGCGGTCGCCAAGTTCTGTTTGGCCTGCGGACATGATTTTGAGTCCCAAGGGCCCATCACTTCAACAGGACACGACCTGCAACAATTGAAGGATGTCATCAGACAACGGGATGACCTGTCAATGGCCGAGAAATTCGACATGATCGCTAAAGTAGAAGAAGGGGCGAATCCAATCTCCTTGGGGATTGCTGCCCCTGCTAGCGGTGATGATGTCGACATCGGAGATGCATTCTCTGGAGGGGCTGCTGACTCATCCAGCGGCAACAAGAGTGAATGGTCATTTGGAGAATCGAAAGCCACCAACGCTGCAGTCAGAGCGGTGATGAAAGCGACCGATGCATGGGCACTCATCCAAGCAGGAGATCTAGACCTTGGAGATGCCATGTTCCGCGATGCCATGAGCATGGGAATGGATGCCAGCACTCATATCCACGATGTTGCCAGTGGTGAGCATGATGGAATTGACCCTGATGCTATGAAAGCGATTCCAGTATTAAAACCTCCAAAGCGAAGTTTCTGTCCAAAATGTGGTTCTGATATCCACAATAACACTATGCTCCAATGGCGGAAATGGAGAGACCATTCTTCAGAAGTCGTTTCTATGCAATTGGAAGCATCGATGGAAACAGCACTGATACAGGTTGCTGCACATTTCGTTGGAGACCTCAAGAAAGTGACCGAAGAGAGAGATGAACTCAAAGCCCGTCTCGATGATGTTGATGAAGACAAAGTCAAGAGAGAGATGAAGGATAAGTTGGAAGAAGAACTACGAGAAGAATTGAAGGATGAGTTGCGGGAAGAGATTGAAGACGATGTCCGTTCTGATATTGAAAAGGATGTCAAGAACAAGATGGTCTCTCGCGGAGGAGTTTCCCGTGGAGGTTCTCGGAGTTCTTCAGCCAAAAGTAGCAGCAGTGCTGCAGCCAGCAAGAAGAAGGGGGCCGTGTTCGGTTCAAAGAAGGTGACAAAGAAATTCGAAGGGGACAATCCCGATGACAAACCATCGTGGTTCCTGAAAGATGCCTTGGATACCGTATATGACCCACATGCCACTGGCAAGAACATCAAACGCAAAACTATCCTGGCTCGTTCCTCTGAAGGAAATGTGCGGGTTGAAGATGTAATCAAGATTTACGCCGCCGAAGGTGAAGAAGGGCTGTCTGAACTGGCATGGACATCACCATTGACCAAGTACATCATCGAGGCTTACGACGCCTGCTGAGGCGGTGGCGATGGCCGAAAAGAGGAACAATGATGGTTTCCTTCTGGTGATTCTCGGCAGTGCTGCCGCTGCAGGTGTTCTGTATCTGATTCAGGAGCATTGGGTGGACCCATGGCTTTCCTCAAGATGGGCTTCTGCCTTGTTCAGAACTTTTCGAATGTCAGTCGTATATGTGATTCCTGCAATTTGGTGGTTGCGAAGGAGAACACAGAAATCAGTATTTGCTGAACTGGGGATATCATTACCTCGGGAAAGAGCGCCCTTCATCCTTGGAACTGGAATCCTGCTATACTGTTTCGCACTTTTGGCCTTCCTCCTATGGCCACCCCAGTCCTGTGGATTCACTTTCTGGAGCGGCCAGAAAGGATGTGGAGATACCCACCTCACAGATTGGATGGTTGTACTTCCTCTAATCTGTATCATGGCGATGATCACCGACCTGTGGACACGCGGTTTCGTGCTCCTTCAAGCAGCTGAACGATGGGGAGAACCGAAAGCCATCGCCTTACAGAATGCCCTTTGGCTACTCCTCCATCTCTATGAATTGGAATTACTTGCTCCTTCGATGAGTTGGGCCGGAGCACTATTGTTAGCAATTTTCCTCGGTCTTTTAGGAGACCTGATCGCTCTCAAACAAAGGTCGGTTGTTGGTCTGATGGCGGGCCATGCCATTCTCAATGTTGGTTGGGCACTAAGCATTGCAACCTGGTTCAGTCCTTGAGATATGAGACCTTCAGACGTTGGGGGACCGTAGGGCCACGACCAGCTGCTCGAATTGCTGCAACTTCCATCCGTGCGCCAGACAAGGTGGTGACGAAGGGGATGTTCATCTCCACGGCTAGACGGCGCATCATGTTCCCGTCTCGAACTGCCCCTCCACTGGTGGTGGGGATGTTGATGACGAATTGTATGTCCCCACTACGCATAAGATTCAGAGCATCAGGTTGCTTTGAGTCGGCTATTCTATATGCAGTTTCCACAGAAAGACCATTTCTCCGCATTACATCTGCCGTTCCTGGAGTGGCATGAACCTTGAATCCAAGTTCAATCAAATCCCTGACCATTGGAATGACATTCTCCTTGTCTGCAGAACGTACAGTCACATAGGCTCCCCCTGTTGTATTGACTGGTATCTCAGTGGCTAATCTTGCCTTGAGATATGCAACATCAGGATCTGGGTCTGAACCCATCACCTCACCAGTGGATTTCATTTCAGGACCTGGAGCCGGATCGAGACCTGTCAACTTGATGAAAGGAAATACTGGAGCCTTGACGCAAACCAAGCCACTCCTTCGTTGTGGAATCGATTGTTGTACGAAGAGGTCGCCCATGGTAGCTCTGGCTGCGATTCTAGCCATTGGAACACCAGTGGCTTTAGCCACGAAAGGAACTGTCCTACTGGAACGCGGATTGACTTCAAGGACGTAGAGTCTGTCATCCTGAATGGCGAACTGGATGTTGAAACAACCGACTATCCCCAATCCTAGACCTATTTGTTCGGTCTGCTTCTCCACTGCCTCGACCATCTTAGCGGGGATTGTTTGTGTAGGAATGAAACAGGTGGAATCGCCCGAATGTATACCCGCTTCCTCGAGATGTTCCATTACGGCACCAATGAGGACCTGTTCTCCGTCGCAAGCAGCATCGACATCGAGTTCGATTGCGTGTCCAAGATATTCATCAACCAATAATGGTTTGTCAGAGGCCAGATAAGCCTCATCCAAGTATGCCTGTAACTGTTTCTCATCGGACAGGACTTCCATTCCCCTGCCCCCTAACACATACGATGGACGAATCAATACCGGGAATCCTATCTTACTGGCTGCAGCCCTGACTTCATCCGCACTCGTTCCAATTGCTCCGCGTGGCATTCGGAGTCCAATACGCTTTGCGAAAGCCTCGAACCTTTCTCTGTCACTGGCTTCATCCACAGCATCTGTCGAGGTCCCCATGATCTTGGTATCTAATCCCATTTCCTTGAAGTAAGGTAATCGTGACTCAAATGGTAATGCCAGATTGATGGCGGTCTGTCCGCCGAACTGCAAGAGGATTCCATGGGCCTTCTCTCGCAACAGTACCTCGGAAACACATTCGAGGGTGAGCGGCTCGAAGTAGAGCCTGTCACTAGTATCAAAATCGGTGGAAACGGTCTCTGGATTATTATTGATGATGATAGCATCCCTTCCCGACTGGCGTATGGCTCCAACAGCGTGCACACATCCATAATCGAATTCAATGCCTTGGCCGATACGGATTGGACCAGAGCCAATCACTACCATGCGCTCTTTCACCCTCTCCTCGATATCGATCAAGGCATCAATGCCGGGATCATCTGCACCCTCATAGGTCGAGTAGTAATACGGAGTCTTTGCAGCGAATTCTGCAGCACATGAGTCAACCATGCGATAACGAGGATGTATCTTGAGTTCGTGTCTTCTCTTCATTACCGCAGATTCACCTGCTGCTGCTGGTATCTTCCTCCAGCCGTTGGCCGGGAAACCTGCCTTTGCATCTGCGATATGGGCATCTGTAAAGCCAAGTTGCTTCCACTGTCGCATAGAGTATGCATCAATACTGCTGATGCTACCTATGTGATCGACGATGCTGGCTTCAACTCTTGCAAGATTCTGGAAACGATGCAGGAACCAACGAGTCATCCTTGTCACCTCATGCACCCTCTCGATTGGCCAACCTCTGCGGAATGCTTCATACAATGCACCCATCCGTTTATCGGTTGCAACCCTCAACCACTCTACCAGAACAGTATCTGACAATGGCTCATTAGCCCTTTCAGCCATTCCTTCTCCATCGCTCTCCTCGGCTCTTGTCAATGGTCGCGGATGTGGTTCTCCAGTCTCTAAAGAAGACCATGCTTTGAGGAAGGCTTCTTCGAAACACCTGCCTATTGCCATGACTTCGCCAGTTGATTTCATCGAAGTTCCAAGAGTACGGTCAGCAGTTCGGAATTTATCGAATGGCCAACGTGGAATCTTGACCACGCAATAATCCAGAGTAGGTTCAAAGGCAGCGGTGGTGCCATGTCCAGTGATTGGATTCGGTAATTCATCCAATGTATATCCAACTGCAATCTTAGCAGCCATTCTAGCAATAGGATATCCTGTTGCCTTGCTCGCCAATGCGCTTGAACGACTGACTCTGGGATTAACCTCTATCACTCTGACCTCCCCCGTTGCCTGATTGTATGCGAACTGTACATTGCACCCCCCACATATGTTCAGGGCTCTGATAAGTCGCAATGCACAATCTCGAAGATGCTGGTGATCAGCATCTGAAAGACTCTGCTGTGGTGCGACCACGACACTCTCTCCAGTATGCACTCCCATAGGATCGATATTCTCCATGGTACAGACCACGATACAGTTGTCAGAGGAATCTCTCATGACCTCATATTCGTGTTCCTGCCAACCAAGAATTGATTCCTCGACAAGAACCTGATTGATTCGACTGTTTCTCAGGCCAAGACTGGCTACTTCAACCAGTTGACCTTTGTTCCATACAGTGCCTCCCCCCAGGCCACCGAGAGTAAATGCTGGACGTACCAACAATGGCCAACTATCTATTTCATCAGCAGCCTTCAACACCTCATCCATGGAATTACAAGCAAGTGCGAATGGCACCGGCAGATCGATTGACTCGCAGACCTGTTTGAACAGGTCTCTATCTTCCGCCTTGTCGATGGCTTCCAAATCGCTGCCAATCAATTCTATTCCCAATTCATCCAGCACACCTGCATGGGCAAGATCTGTAGCGATATTGAGTGCGGTCTGACCCCCCATCCCAGCGAGCAAGGCATCAGGTTTTTCCTTCTCCATTATCGAGCGCACAACTTCAGGAAGCAATGGCTCAATGTAGACTCTATCTGCCATCTCTGGGTCATTTTGGATGGTCGCTGGGTTGGAATTAACCAAAATAGTCCTGAATCCATCTTCTCGTAATGCAGTGCAAGCCTGTGAACCACTGAAATCAAATTCTGCTGCTTGGCCGATACGAATCGGGCCACTGCCAAGTATCATGATGCTCTTGATGTCATCTCGACGTGGCATCATTCACCACCTCGCAAATGTTCGGCCACGAGAGCGGAGAACCTATCGAAGAGTGGAGCGGCATCATGTGGGCCTGGACAGGCTTCAGGATGATATTGAACACTGAAAGCAGGACGAGACTCGATATCCAGTCCCTCTACAGTTCGGTCATTGGCATTCACATGCCTGACCACTGCCGCAACTCCTGCCAAATTCTCCTGCGGACCACTGTTGGCACCACTGGGATGAGCCGCCAGCATTCCTTTCTCTGGATCTTCAACCGCAAAGCCATGATTCTGAGAAGTGATGGCGACTGTACGCGAAACCAAGTCAAGCACTGGTTGATTGGCACCTCGGTGCCCATATCTCATCTTGTAAGTGCTAAGTCCACAAGCGAGCCCCAACAACTGATGGCCAAGGCAGATGCCCATAGTCGGCATCCCACGACTGACTGCTTCAGCGAGGGTCACTCTAGCAGCCGTCGCCTTGCCCGGATGTGCAGGGTCCCCCGGCCCATTGGAACAGAACATTGCATCGATGTTCCAATCAGAAACTAAATTCTCATACGAAATATCCGGAGGACACCAGAGAACTTCGAATCGGCGACACAATTCTCTGAGAATATTGTACTTGATTCCGCAATCCAATGCTGCCAATCTGGGTGCGTCGAAACCTGGATTCAATAATATTGGCTTATCGATTGAAACCTCATCGACAAGATCCTCAAGATCAGGAGGGGTCAATTCCGCAAGGCGCTGTTTCAATGAACGTTCATCACTTGCAGCCCCAATCACACACAACAGGGTTCCATGTTCTCTTACTCGGCGAGTGACTGATCTAGTATCTATGGCCTCTATACCCGTCACTCCATGAGCTCTGAGAAACTCATCTATTCCTGCCACAGAATCCCTATGGTCGGGATTGCGCATCGCTTGACGCACAACCACTCCTCTAGGCCAGACCCCTGCTGATTCGCTACGACCTAAATGAACGCCGTAGTTCCCAATCAATGGATATGTGAACGTAAGCACCTGCCCTGCAAAACTGGGATCTGTCAGACTTTCTTGGAAACCAGTCATTCCAGTAGTGAAAACCAATTCGCCCTCCGCAGAGCCGCGGGCACCGAATAATAATCCTTCAAAACGGCTACCGTCGGCCAGTAACAACAGACCTGGGACCTCCTCATCGGATGTTGGAGGCAATGCATGTTTGAGCACATCTGCGGCGTCAGAAAATGAAGGAGCAGCACCTGAAGGAGTCACCATTCTACCCGGTGAGAATCCGCCCCCTGCTTTTTCACTCCCCGACATCGGCTTTGGTCCCTAAGTGGGCTCTAAGAGGATTGCCTAACGAATCGCCTCGATAGAGCCTTACTCAGACTCATCTCTATCCAACACCGACTTGCCTCGGGCATTCGGCTCAATCGACAATCTGGCATCAGCGAATTGAGGAACGTCCTCGATGAATGAATCGAGGAACAATGCCAGTGCCGCAACCTCGCTATGAGGCTGATTCCCAACCGCTAGATTATGTCGACAGATATCGTAGACCTGACGGGGTACCTTGGCACCTCCAACGACAACGCAAAGTGGTTGGTCCGTACTTAGCGAAGGCACAACCTGCCTGAAAGGAAGACCGTACATGGTGAGATGAACCGCAGTCCCATTCTTGGTGAATTCCTTCAACCACTTCATCGGTTTTTCGGTATGTTCAGTGAGCAATCGGCCACCAAAACTCTCGGACACTGACTGAAGTCCACTGAACAACTCATCATCCTCGTCACCCGCAAGAATGAATCGGTTGGCACCGAATGCCCTGGCAACCAATCCCAAGTGCGTAGTGATACGCGGATCCCTTCCCTTTCGATGACCGAGCCGGAGTACCACTACCTCTGCGCACATCGAGCAGCCGAGCCACCATCACTTCTTCAGGCGTCCGCTTCTTCAATTGGTTCTACTTCAGGATTTGAATCAGGTTCAACATCTGAAGTCAATGCCAATATCTCAATCTCTGAATATGCCTCTTCAAGACGCATGACCCAATTCAATAGAAATGCCTCGATGAATAACTTGGCAACAAAGAAGAATCCGACTCCAAGAATCACCAATCTGGATGTCTGCCAGAACGGATTCATCACATCGGTATCTGTATCCAGCAAACCCATGACCAATGGCTCAAAGGAGAAGAAACCCATGATGAGGAACATCGCTCCAGCTATCAATGCAGGACCTGGTTGGCCTTTTTCGCGACTTGCTGCATTGAGGATGGAGGCAAAGAATACAACCACTGGAACCATGTATGAAAGTGTCATGAAAGTGACTCCCTTGACCAAAGACTCACTCTGATTCATGGGATCATCTCCAATTCTTTGGATTGACAACCACCAGAAAATACCGAGCCCAGCAGCAATACTGCCACAGATAAGAGAACGATGATGAATCATCTGACCAAGGTCATGACGATCCTTGGGGTTCAAACGATTGAGAATGTTTTCTGCAATTTCCAATTGGTGAGGACTAGGCATAGAAACCTCTTCTTCCTCAGCAGAAGAACTCCCCTCGGAGGACTCAACAGCGTCATCTACCGCGCCCATACTTCGGAACCCTCGCACACCTCATCTGATAAAGGATGCCTGACCCACGGGGTTCGTCATGGCTGGTTCAGCAGGTAGGCGCGATTGCCGAAAAGCCCTGAGGGCTCATTCAGACGGCAGACCGCGATTGATGGCTATCATCAATTGCACTCCCGATTCATTCCATCCTGCAAGCCGAGGTGGTAATGTTGAAATGGCCCTCAAAATGATTCAAGAAGGTGCTGATTGGGTCGACGTAGGAGGGGAATCAACCAGACCTGGAGCGGACTTCGTCTCCATCGATGAAGAATTATCGCGAGTGATTCCAGTCATCGAAGGTATCAGAGCAAAATCTGATATCTATATCTCAATAGACACCAGAAATCACGAAGTTGCTAGAGCAGCATTGGAAGCGGGGGCAGACATGATCAATGATGTCTCAGGACTGCGCGACCCTAAGATGTCGGCTCTAGTTGTGGAAAAAGACTGCCCTGTCTGCATCATGCACATGCAAGGAGAACCAAGAGACATGCAGGAGAAACCAAGATACGAGAACGTTTTCGAGGAGGTCTATTCATCACTACTGAAAACAGCGCGTCAACTGGTCGCTGCTGGACATGGTTCTGATACCATCATACTCGACCCAGGATTCGGTTTCGGCAAGACTCTGCAACATAACCTCAACTTGATGTCCTCCTTGGAACGGGGAGATGAAGGATTTGCAATCCTCTGGGGCGCTTCTCGCAAATCCATGATCGCTTCTCTGACCTCTCGAAAGGTGAGCGGAGAGAGATTAGCAGGCACATTAGCAGTGGCCGCACAGGCACAGCGACTGGGTGTTGACATTCTTAGAGTTCATGATGTTGCCGAACATCTTGATCTTTGCAAGGTTCTTGCCACTATAGAAAGAGGTGTTGAAGATGACTGAGGTGCGCTCGCAACCGATTATTGATATCGATGCTGAGTTGAGATTACTCGGCACTGCACATGTCTCCCGAGAATCTGTCGAATTGGTCGAGAAACAAATCGCTGAATGGAGTCCAGACGTGGTTGCAATTGAATTGTGCAAGAGTCGGGCTGAAGCACTGAAAGAAGACCGCAGATTGGACCAAGAAGGGCTGCGTAAAGTCATCAAAGAGGGTAAAGCGCCTCTGATACTATTGCAGTCAATGCTCGCAGCTGAACAGAGGAAACTGGGGATGGACGAAGGTGTTCAACCCGGTGCAGAACTTCTGGGTGCCCTCAACACAGCCGAAGAGAAGAACATCGAGGTTGCCCTAGTTGATCGAGACATCCAAGTGACTCTTAGACGGGCCTGGCGAAGAATGGGGTTGAGAGAGAAATTCCGAATTCTCTGGGGCCTCGTAGCCCCTGAGGATGAAGAAGAAGAAATGCCGGAGATAGAGGAGTTGCTTTCCAACAAAGACCTGCTCAGTGAATTGATGGAGGAACTGAAACAAGTGGCGCCATCGGCAGGTGAAGTGCTGGTGGATGAAAGAGATGAATACCTTGCGATGATGATACAGAAACAGCGTTCCAAAGGTAAAGTTCTGGCTGTGCTCGGTGCTGGACATCTCACGGGAGTGAGCGCCCATCTTAAGAATGCGAAACTCGATGATGAACGACTGAATCAACTGGAGGTGGTGCCGAAACCGAATCCATTGTGGAAAATCGTGATGTGGGGAATCCCTCTTCTGGTCTTTGGACTGGTTGGATGGTTCATCTATACTGGTTCAAATGAAAACCTGTTCGAGATATTGACCATTTGGGCCCTGTTCAATGCTGCGGTTGCTGCATTATGCTGCATCCTTGCAAGAGGGCATCCGTTGGCGGTACTCACCGCTGCAATTGCTAGCCCCATCACCTCTCTCAACCCCGCTTTGGCAGCAGGTTGGTTCGCTGGATATGTCCAGTTGCTGGTTCGTGAACCATCAGCCAAGGACCTCAAGGATTTCTTGAAACTGGACGAAATGAAACTGTTCTGGTCGAACAGGGCGGGCAGGGTTCTGTTAGTGACCGCTCTGACGAATCTAGGTAGCATGCTGGGAGCATGGCTGGCAACAGCCGGAATAATCACGACTTTCTGAATCAGAACTCGACCTTGACCACTTCGCGCTCGACTGCGCTGGTGACCTCGAACAGTACCTTTCGCTCTGCATTCATGAAACCAGCAACGATGTTGGTTGGAACCATCTGAATAGCAGCATTCCAGTTGGTGCACGATGCATTGTAGAATTCACGGCGGTCTGCAATCTGATTCTCCATGGTTGTGATCTCCTTCTGCAGGTTGAGGAATTGTGTATCAGCCTTCAAATCAGGATATGCTTCAGAAAGAGCGTAAATCTTCGGCATCATATTGCCCAACAGACCTTCTGCCGCAGCAACGCCACTCACGTCGCCCTGCGAAAGCGCATTTGATGCCGTCTGTCGTGCCTCGGCAAATTTCTCGAATAATTCCCTTTCATGGGTTGCATATCCCTTGACGGTGTTTATCAGGTTCGGCATCATGTCATATCTCTGCTTCAACAAAACATCAATATCAGCCCATGACTTGTTCGCATTCTCCTTCAATCGAATCAATCGGTTATATGTCGAGAAGAACCAAATCACCAGAATCAGAAGCACGACTCCGCCAATGATTCCTCCAATCAGCATTGCACTCATACCCACTCCGTAAAGGTAGGGGTAAATAATTGAATAGTAAACCCACTTGAGTAGGATTCAAACCAATTCTGCAGGTCGACACCCTCATGAAGACTCA